>NZ_JBFAPG010000577.1:0-3559 GCF_040675595.1 Micromonospora sp. NPDC049580 | reverse complement strand
TCGTCGAGCGCGTCGAGGACGGCCAGCGCCTGGAGCAGCACGGGCCCCTGGCCCCAGAACCCGGTCTTCGCCACCGAGTAGCCCTGCCAGTCGAGGGTCGCCGGGGCCTCCCAGGTCGCCGAGTACGCGGCCAGGTCGTCGCCGGTGACCAGCCCGGCGTGCGCGCGTCCACTGGAGTCGCGGAACGGCCGCCGACTGAACTCGTCGATCGCCTCGGCCACGAAGCCCGTACCCCAGGCTCGGCGCGCGGCCTCGATCTGCGCCTCCCGGTCGGCGCCGGCCGCCTGCCCGGCCTCGACGAGTCGGCGCAGGGTGCGCGCGTACGCCGGGTTGGCGAACCTCTCCCCCGCCGCCGGTGGCCGGCCGTCGCGCAGCCAGAGCTGGGCGGACGTCGGCCAGTGCTCCTCGAACAGCGACCGCACGGCCGCGACGGTCTCACCGACCCTGCCCACCAGGGGGTGGCCGGCGGCGGCGTAGCCGATCGCCGGCTCCAGCACGTCGGCGAGCGCGAACGTGCCGTGCTCGCGCAGCAGCAGGAGCCACGCGTCCACCGCGCCGGGCACGGCCGCCGCGAGCGGGCCGGCGCCCGGAATGAGATCCATGCCGAGGGACCGGAAGTGGGCGATGGTCGCGGCGGCCGGCGCCGGGCCCTGCCCGCACAGCACCTTCGGGCGAGGATCCTGGGCGGTCGTCACGATGGCCGGCACCTCGCCCCCCGGGCCGTTCAGGTGGGGCTCAACCACGTGCAGGACGAACCCGGCGGTCACCGCGGCGTCGAAGGCGTTGCCGCCGCGTTCCAGGACCCCCATCGCGGACTGGCTGGCGAGCCAGTGCGTCGACGACACCATGCCGAAGGTTCCCTGCAGGGTCGGCCGGGTGGTGAACGCCATGACAACACCTCACTCGTGTCCGCGGCCCGGAGCGTACGTCGTGCGCGGCGGGTCAGGGCCGGCGGGGCCGGGCGTGCAGGGCCGCCCGCAGCGCCGGACCGAAGACGCGCCGGACGTCGGCCGGGGACAGTGCGCCGATCGAACGGATCGGGTTCAGGTACCGCGTGAAGATCAACCCTCCGAGTACGCCGACGGCGGCGGTGGCGCGTTCGGTCGCGTCGGGGCCGCCGAGAAATTCAGCGATGCGGAGGCGCAGCTCACCGTCCAGGTAGTCACGCAGGGCGCGCATCGTGTCGTCGTCCCGCACCGCCATCCGGTTCTCGGCGGGGACTGTGGCGTCCCACAGACCGGTGACCGAGTCGAGCAGGCGGTCGGCCAGGCCGGCCTGGTCGCCCCGCAGAGCCTGGTCCAGAGCGGTGGGGTCGACGCAGAGCAGGTTCAGCGACTGGCTGAAGAGGCCCTGCTTGGAGCCGAAGTGATAGCTGATGAGCGCCGGGTCGACCCCCGCGGCGGCGGCGACCGCCCGCACTGTCGTACCCGGGTAACCGTGCTCGCGGAACAGGTCGCGGGCGGCCTCCGCGATGCGGGCCCGGGTATCGGGATTGCCGCGGGGCCGACCCCGCGTTTTATTCAACACGGTTGAATAATGCGCTCCTGCGGTGGCACGGTCAACACCGTCACCACAGCAACGAGGAGTGCACCCATGCGTACCGTCGTCTTCGGCGCCACCGGACCCACCGGCCGCCAGATAACCGAGCAGGCCCTGGCCGCCGGCCACGAGGTCGTCGCGGTCACCCGCCGCCCCCACGCCGTCCGGCCTCGGGCCGGCCTCACCGTCGTCGGCGCCGACGTCGCGGACCCCGACGCGGTCGACCGGGTCGTCGCCGGCAGCGACGCCGTCCTGTCCAGCCTGGGCGTGCCGCTCACCCCGAAACCGATCACCGTGTACTCGCGGGGCAACGCGCACATCATCGCGGCGATGCATCGCCACGGCGTGCAGCGGCTCGTCACGGTCAGCTCCAGCGTCCTGGACCCGACCTGGCGGCCGACCGGCGAGTTCTTCTTCAACAACGTGCTGGATCCACTGTTCAACCGCCGGGTGGGCCGTACCGCCCACGAGGACATGCGCCGGATGGAGTCGCTCGTACGCGAAAGCGACCTGGACTGGACAATCGCCCGCCCGTCCGGCCTGTTCGACCACCCCACCGCGACGCGCTACGAGGTGGCGGAGAACGTCGCGGACGGCCTGTTCACGGCACGCGCGGACCTGGCGGCGAGCATGCTGGCGCAGTTGACCGACGACCGGTTCGTCCAGCGGGCGATGGCGGTGATCACCACCGAGGTCCGGCCGAGCATCGCAGGTCTGCTCTGGCGCGAGGCCGTCGCCAAAAAGAAGTGACGTCCGGAGCGACTCGCACGAGGACGCCGCCCAATATCCGGGCATGCACACAGCGCCACCGGTTGGTAGCGTACCGGTGATCTCGCCGGCGGCGGCCGGCGGTGGTCCCCTGGGGAGGGTCAGCATGTGGGCGGACGACGCTGCGCTCGACGCGGCGGGACGCCGGCTCGACGAGTGGGAGTCGTCGCTCGCCGAACGGGCGGAACGGGCGAAGACGCTGTCGGCGAGGATGCAGGAGCTGACCGGCAGCGCCCGCAGCGCCGACCGGATGATTGACGTCACCGTCGACTCGGCTGGCCTGCTGATCGACCTACGGCTCGACGAGCGCACCCGGCAACAATCCGCGGCGCGCACCGCCCAGCAGATCCTCGACACCACGAGAGCCGCGCGTACCGACCTGCTGCGGCAGGTCGCTGAAGTAACCGCGGAGTCCCTCGGCGATGACCCGAGCGCCCGGGCCATCATCGACTCGTACCGCAGTCGGCTGGGCCACGACCAGGGGCCGAGCGATGCCCGCCGGTGACGGCATCCAGGTCGACCCGGACGACCTGACCGCCCACGCCGCACGCCTCGATCGCTGCGCCGGCAGCCTCGACACCGCCCAGCAGTCGGGCCAGCACGTCCGGCTGGGCGGTGTCGCGTACGGGCAGCTTTGCGCGATGATGCCGATGCTGCTCGACGGCCTGCAACGCACCCTTGTCGACGGGATCGGGTCCGCCGCCGGGTCGGTGCGGGACACCGCCGGGAGGCTGCGGACCGGCGCGGACCGCTACCGACACTCCGACGCCCACGCGAAGCACCTGCTCGATGGGGTGCGGCAGCGCCCGTGACGTCCAACCCGCTCGTCGCGGCCGCAGCGGACACCCCGCCCAGCGCGTGGGCGGGTGTGTGGATCTGCGAGGACATCGACCTCATCGCGCAGGGCGTCCGCAGCGGCAGTTGGATCGACGGCAGTCTCGGTGTCGTCAGTGCCGGCCTCGATGCCCTCGCCTTCGTCTCCGACCCGGTCGGCGCCTTGCTCCAGTACGGGATCGCCTGGCTCATCGAGCACGTCAAGCCGCTCAGTGAAGCGCTCGACTGGCTCGCCGGCGACCCGGCGCAGATCACCGCACACGCCCAGACCTGGCGCAACGTCGCCGGTTCGCTCCGCGAGGAAGCAGCCGCGCTGACCCGCGCCGTCCGCGACGACGTCGCCGGCTGGGGCGGCAACGCCGGCCCCGCCTACCGCGCCTGGGCCGCCGAACAACAGCAGGCGATCAGCGGCCTCGCC
>NZ_JBFAPG010000576.1:0-3567 GCF_040675595.1 Micromonospora sp. NPDC049580 | reverse complement strand
GGAGGGCCTGTCCTTCTTCAACAAGATCCTGCTCGGCTTCGCCGCGGTGGCGCTGCTGGTGGGCACCTTCCTCATCCTCAACACCTTCTCGATCATCGTGGCGCAGCGGACCCGGGAGCTGGCGCTGATGCGCGCCATCGGCGCCAGCGGCCGGCAGATCATCGGTTCGGTGGTGCTGGAGGCCATCGCGGTCGGGTTGATCGCGTCGGTGCTCGGCCTGGCGGCCGGCATCGGTGTGGGGGCGCTGCTGGCGTTCCTGTTCGGCAAGTTGGCCGGTGGGCTGACCCTGGCCGGGATCGGTGTGCCGGCGGCCGCGGTGATCGGTTCCTTCGGCGTCGGTCTGGTGATCACCGTGGTGGCGGCGCTGCTGCCGGCGCTGCGGGCATCCCGGATCCCGCCGATCGCCGCCATGCAGGACGTGGCGACCCCGGACCGGCCGCTGACCAAGGTCACGGTGGCCGGGTCGGTGGTCACCGGCATCGGCGCGCTGCTGCTCTTTTTGGGGCTCAGCGGCAACGCGGGTGGTCAGACCCTGGCCACCATCCTGGGTGGGGTGCTGTTCGCCTTCATCGGCGTGGCGCTGCTGACCCCGCTGATCAGCCGGCCGGTGGTGAGCCTGCTCGGCGCGATCTTCTCCTGGTCGGTGCCGGGCAAGCTGGGCCGACTGAACTCGGGGCGCAACCCGCGCCGCACCGCGATCACCGCCGCCGCGCTGATGGTCGGCATCGCGCTGGTCACCGGCGTCACGGTGATTCTCGACTCGGCCAAGGGCAGCATCAGCGCCCTCGCCCAGGACACCATCAAGGCCGAGCTGGTGATCTCCGGCCAGCAGGGTGGGCCGCGTCCGCCGAGCTTCGACCCGGGTGTGCTGGACCGGGCCAAGGCCCTGCCCGGCGTGCAGATGGTCGACGGCGAGTACGGCGACATGGCCAGGATCAACGGCGAGGGCACCTGGGTGGCGGCGAGCAGCGACGTCGCGTCGCTGCGGCAGATCTTCGGGGCGAAGGCCACCGCCGGTGACATCGACCGGCTCTCACCGACCCAGATGCTCGCCAGCTCCGACACCGCCAAGTCCCGTGGCTGGTCGGTCGGCTCGACGGTGAACGTGCAGCTGACCCGGGGCGAGGCCCGGACGTACACGATCAGCGGCATCTACGAGTCGTCGCAGCTGACCAACCCGGTGACGTTGCCGGCGACCGCGGCGAAGGACTTCGCCATCCCGCAGCCCATCCAGGGCTTCATCCAGCTGGCGGCGGGCGCCCGGGTGGCCGACGTGCAGCCGCAGGTGGAGGCGCTGCTCGCGGACAGTCCCGAGGTGTCGGTGGCCGACCGGGACGCGTTCATCAAGCAGCAGACCGGTCAGCTCGACGGGCTGCTCACGATGATCCAGATCCTGCTGGCGCTGGCCATCGTCATCGCCGTCCTGGGCATCATCAACACCCTCGCGTTGTCGGTGCTGGAGCGGACCCGCGAGCTGGGCCTGTTGCGGGCCATCGGCCTGCGGCGCGGGCAGACCATGGGCATGATCACGGTCGAGGCGGTGGTGATCTCCGTGTTCGGCGCGCTGCTGGGCGTGGCGGTCGGCAGCGGCCTCGGCGCCGCCGTGGTCGAGGCGCTCAAGGACGAGGGCATCACCGACCTGATCCTGCCGTGGGGGCAGATGGGCGTCTTCCTCGGTCTCGCCGCGATCATCGGGGTGGTGGCCGCGGTGCTCCCCGCCGTGCGGGCGGCCCGGATCAACGTCCTGGGCGCGATCGCCCACGACTGACGCCAGACCGAGAGAAGGGGGGCCCCGCAACGGCGGGGTCCCCCTTCTTCGTCAGGCCACGTTTTCGTCAGGCCGCGGCCCGGTCGGCCAGCAGGGCCGCGAGCACCTCCAGGTCCACGCCCGTCAGGCTCTCCACCTGGTGTACGCCGGTCCTGGCGGGCAACGGCACCTCGGCGGGTACGGCCAGCACGGCCGCGCCGGAGGCGAGCGCGCTGGCCACCCCGGTCGGTGAGTCCTCGATCGCCACACACCGCTCGATCGGCACGCCGAGCAGCCGCGCGGCGGTCAGGTAGGGCTCCGGGTGGGGCTTGGCCGCGACCACCTCGTCGCCGGCGACCACCACGTCGAAGGTGTCCCGACCCAGGGTGTCCAGGGCGATCTCGACGAGGGCCCGAGGGCTGGAGGTGACCAGCGCGGTGGGGATTCCCGCCGCGCGGACCGCGTGCAACAGCTCGAACGCCCCCGGCCGCCAGGGCAGACCGCCCCGGAACAGCTCCAGGATCCGGGCGTTGATCCACGCCGCGCTGATCTCGGGGTCCCGTTCGGGCTGCCCCAGGTCGTCGTGCAGGATGCGCATCGACTCGGCCATGGCGGTGCCGATGATCGACCGGCGGGCGTCGGCGGAGAGGTCACCGCCGTACTCGCGCGCCAGTTCCTGCAGCGCGACGTCCCACAGCTTCTCGCTGTCGACCAGCGTGCCGTCCATGTCGAAGAGCACGGCGGCGGGGTGTTGGCTGCTCAGCGGATCCTCCAGGGTCGTGGGCGACACCAGCGATCCTGCCAGCACGACCCGTGGCCGGTGGCGGCAACGGGCGCCGGGGTGATCCGGGCAACCCCGCTCAGCCCAGGTCGCACTCCTTCAGCGAGCGCTCGTAGCCGCGGAAGAACATGTCGGTGCGCTGCTCGGCGGTGCCGTGCGCGCCCTCGGCGAACCACGGCTGGTCGGGGTCGTCGCCGACGGCCGCCACCCCCTCCCGGAACTCGTCCAGGTCGCCCTCGGCGAGGGTCAGGTCGCCGGAGCGCACCGAGTCGCCGAGGTACGCCCCCGCCATGCAGTCGGCCTGCAACTCCTGCTGGATGGTGAAGCTGTAGTTGATGCCGAGGCGCACCTGGATGCCGTGGGCGTACTCGTGGCCGAGCAGGTAGAACACGAACGCGTCACCGACCTCGCGGAACGCGGCCACCGACCAGGCGACGTCGTACGCGATGAAGTCGCCCTGCGAGCAGTAGACCGCGTTGTTGCGGGGCAGCGGCTGCCCGCCGCAGGAGACCTCGCCGGCCCGCTGGTACGGGGTGACCCGCCGGATGGGTTGGAAGCGCTTCCCGGAGGCCTTGAACTGGGCCGTCCAGTAGCGCTCGGCGACCGCCTGCGCGTCGGCGACGTCCTGCTTGAACTCGGCCACGCTGGTGGTGCTGTCGGCGCGGGTGGTGCTCGGCCCCGGCGAGGCGGCCGGCCTGTTCGCCCCCGGGCGTTCGCCCTCCGGCTCGGCCAGCCCACCGCCGGCGCAGGCGAGCGACACCAGCGCGGCGACCACCAGGCCCGCCAGGGGTCCCCGGGCGTCGCGTCCTGACCATGCCCCCACTGTGCCTCCCAGACATCGGCGCTCCCGCTGCGCAGTACCCCGACGGTACGACCACCACGCCCACCGGATTCACGCACCACCGGGCCGGACGGTTCACGCTCAGGCCGGCCGGGCGGCTTGACCCTCGGACCGGCCGGGCGGCTTCACACGGTGCTGGTGCTGCGCAACGCGTTCGCCGACCGCCCAGCCGGGCGCCCCGCACCTGCTCGGCCGGCA
>NZ_JBFAPG010000575.1:0-3581 GCF_040675595.1 Micromonospora sp. NPDC049580 | reverse complement strand
GGGTGCTGGTGCACCCCGGCCCGATTCATCGGATGATGCCCGACCGCACCTCGTCTTACCCGCGTCTTTTGCAACTTTCACAGGCATTTAAACATAGATGAGACCCAATCTTGTATTGCATTCGTCACACGTCTGACATACGCTCCGCGAGAGACTTCGTAGCGATTGGCAAAAGAGTGCGGTCGGGCTGCACCACCCGCCCCCCGCCGATCCTTGGTGGCGTCGCTGTTCCCTGCTTGTCGCTCGATGCACGTATCACGCACCACATCGACGACAAGTGAGAAAGGACAGCACGTGAGATCAGCCGTAACCACCACCACCCGCACGGCACTGCTCGCGGCGGCGCTCGTCGCCGCCACGCTGCCGGCCGTGGTGATCAGTCAATCGCCCGCCTCGGCCGCGGTTCAGGAGACCTACTACGTCGCCCCGGACGGTAACGACTCCAACGCCGGCACGCTGGCGTCTCCGTTCAAGACGGTGCAACGCGCACGGGACGCCGTTCGCACTGTGAACGCGAACATGACCGGCGACATCAACGTTTACCTGCGCGGCGGCAGATATCCCGTCACCAGCACCGTCGAGTTCGGCGCCAGCGACTCCGGCACCAACGGGTACCGGATCAGTTACGCCGCCTATCCCGGCGAGACCCCGGTGCTGGACGGTGGCGTCCAGGTGACCGGCTGGACCCAGCACAGCGGCAACATCTGGAAGGCGCCGCTGGACCGCTCCATCAAGCTGCGGGCGCTCTACGTCAACGACAAGCGGGCGTACATGGCGTCGAAGACGATCAGCTCGGGCGGCTGCTACGGCACCTACAACATCACCGCCGGCCAGGCTGCCTGGGCGTGGGAGTCGGGCTCGCAATGCGACGGCGCCAAGTACAACCTGAACGACTTCCCGGCCATCGCCCGCAACCAGGACGACCTGGAGATCGAGACGGGGACGACCTGGACCACGGCCATCGTGGGAGTCCGCCAGGTGACCACGAGTTCCGACGGCGCGAACCGGGTGGCCCTGTTCCAGCAACCGGGCGCGGCCATCGCGCAGGGCGCGTTCAACGGCAACGCCCAGGTGGGTGGCAGCCACAAGGTCATGAACGCGTACGAGTTCCTGGACACGCCCGGTGAGTTCTACTTCGACAAGGGCGCCAAGACGGTCTACTACTACAAGGCCAGCGCCGAGAACATGTCGACCGCCGCGGTCTACGCGCCGAACAACGTCACCACCCTGTTGCGGGTCGCCGGCACCTCGACGAGCAGCCACGCGCGCAACATCACGTTCTCCGGCCTGACGGTGCAGCACTCCGACTGGAACCTGTTCAACGTCGCCGGCTCGTCCTTCAAGCAGGCGCAGCAGGGCAACCTCGGCGCCCAGGTGTACGCCAAGGGCAACTTCCACGTCTACTACTACCGCAACGTGGACGTCACTCCCGGCATCGTCCAGGTGCAGAACGCCGACGGCATCCTCCTGCAACGCAACCGGATCCAACACACCGGCGCCGACGGCATCAGCATGGTCAACGACGTGCAGGGCACGCAGTTGATCGGGAACTACACCAACGACATCGCGGGGTCGGCCGTCAACGTCGGCCATCCCCAGCACGTCTACATCGGAGACGGCACGTCGACCAACCGGGAGAAGTACTCCCCGCAGGTCGAGGGGCTGCCGAAGAACATCGACATCAAGAACAACTACATCTACGACAGCGCCGTCCTGTTCAACGGGCACAGCCCCATCTCGGCGTACTTCGCCGACACCCTCACCATCTCGCGCAACCGGATCGAGAAGGCCCCCTGGTCGGGCATCACGATGGGCTGGGGCTGGTGGAACTTCGACGGGTCATCGGGCTCGATCGTGCCCAACCGGCCGACCACGACGGCGCGGAACAACACCATCAGCTACAACCACATCATCGACACGGTCCAGCGCCTCAGCGACACGGCGCCGATCTACACGCTGGGCAGCCAGCCCGGGACCACGATCACCAACAACTACCTCCAGGGCGTGCCCTCGGGCCACAAGTACGGACTGCACCCGGACGAGGGGTCGGCGTACATCACCTTCCGGGACAACGTCCTGAGCATCGACAAGAACGTCACCTGGATGATCAACTCGGACGACTTCGGGCGGAAGCACGATCTGTCCATCACGCAGATCTACGGCCCGATCAACAAGGTCTCGAACAAGAACCTGCCGAACAGCACGGTCGCCGACATCCTCGTCTCCTCCGACTACGTCTGGCCGGCGGCGGCGTACGGCATCGCGGCCAACTCCGGCCTGGAGGACGCCTACCGGGACATCATCCCGGCGAGCAGTTTCTCCGCACCGAACTACGTGCTGCCGGCCAGCACGTTCGTCACCAGTGCCACGGCGTCGATCCCGATCCGGAGCACCGGCGACGCCACCAAGTCGGTCTGGCTGGCTCCGTACGGCACGACCACCTTCACCGCCGGGCCGACGATGACCAGGGCTTCCGGCACCGCCACGTCCATCGCCGTGCCGACGAGTCAGGGCGAGTACCGGCTCTACGTCGTCGACGCACAGGGCAACCGGTCGGCCGAATCGACCTCGATCGTCAGGCAGCAGAGCGGCGGCGGCAGCCAGCAGGGCGGGCAGCTCGTGGGCGGCCAGTCCGGTCGCTGCGTCGAGGTCCCCAACTCCTCCACCACCAACGGCACCCAGGTGCAGCTGTGGGACTGCGGCGGGGGCACGAACCAGCGGTGGACCTCCACCGCCAGCAAGCAACTGATGGTGTACGGCAACAAGTGCCTGGACGCCTCCGGGGCCGGTACGGCCAACGGCACCCAGGTCATCATCTGGGACTGCCACGGCGGGCTCAACCAGCAGTGGAACGTCAACGCCAACGGCACCATCACGAACGGCCAGTCCGGGCTCTGCCTTGATGCCAACGGCGCCGCCAGCGCCAACGGCACGAAGATCATCCTCTGGTCGTGCAACGGTGGCCCGAACCAGCAGTGGAGCCTGCGGAGCTGACCGACCGACCACACCGGGGCCGGGCCGTCATCGGCCCGGCCCCGGGCCGTCCGCGTCCCCGCCTCCTCGAGGCAGCATGTGCTACCGGACAACAAGTGGGTAATGGTGGGTGATGACGACAACCTGGAAGCCTTACGAGAAGCACGGCGGCCTGTCGGAGAAGGACAAGCGGGAGTTGCCGGAGAGCGTTTTCGCGTTCCCCGACAAGCGCAAGGAGCCGATGACCGACGCGAGCCACGTCCGTAATGCCATCGCCCGCTTCGACCAGGTGCAGGGCGTCACCGACAAGGAGCGCGACCTGGCGTTCCAGAACATCCTCGCCGCTGCGAAGCACTACGGCGTCGACGTCGCGGAGACGGACTGGCGCCAACTCGGCAAACTGCCGCACACGCCGAACCCCGCGCACTGAGACCGGCCCGGGGATGGGTTCCGGGGCCGGTTCTCGGGCGTGTTAGCGTGCTCGTCGTTGTCAGCGAGCGCCGCTAGCTCAACTGGCAGAGCAGCGGACTCTTAATCCGCGGGTTCGGGGTTCGAGTCCCTGGCGGCGCACCAACGAACAAGGCCCTGACCTGGTGGTTAACACCGGG
>NZ_JBFAPG010000574.1:0-3599 GCF_040675595.1 Micromonospora sp. NPDC049580 | reverse complement strand
CGATCTCCGGATGGGTCCGGCACTTTTCGCGCCCCGCGCCCCGCGCCCCGCGCCCCGCGCCCCGCGCCCCGCGCCCAAGATCCGCGCAACATCCCCGATGTTGCTGCCTCCAACGCGCGGGAGACAGCAACATCCCCGATGTTGTGCGGATCTTGCCGGGCCGGCCTGCGGGAAGCCGGCATCGACAGGCGCGCCGCGAGGTGACCGCCGACCCGGCCAGCGAGGGCCCCACCGGGGCGGGGCGGGGGCGCGTGAGTCCGGGTGTCGGGGGGCGTCAGCCGCGCGGGGCGTCGACGATGACCGAGTCGACGAGGCGGTCGTGCACGCCCCGACGGTGCTCGTCCATGATCAGCGCGGGGACGACGAGCGCCAGCAGCACGCCCCGGGCCAGCGCGCGGAGCACGCCGATCCGGCCTCCGTCGTGCCAGTTCACGCAGCGGACCTTGGTGATGTACATGCCCGGCGTCTGGGCGAAGAGGCCGAGGAAGATGCCGTACTCCAGGATCAGCACCAGCACCGGAGCCCAGCCGTCGCGTACCGGATCGGCGAAGATGTTGGCCACCAGCAGGCAGAGCACCCAGTCGATGATCAACGCTCCGAAGCGTCGACCCAGGCTCGGCGGGGTGAAGGTGGGATCGGTGGCCGGCGCTGCCGGGACGTGCGGATTGGTCACAGCGATCAAGGGTATCCGCGTCCGAATCGGGGCCTCGGATCGCCGTCACCACTGCGTGCCGATTCGGGCCAATGGCATCAAGTGTCATTACACTGGCACAGCCGGTACGGCGTTCGCGCAGGCTGAGTGCGTGGACAGGAGCGTCGCTGACGCTCCGCGAGGGACGTAACACGGCAGAAACACTCAAGACATGGCCGGGCAACCCCCCGGCCATAGCGTCGCCAGGAGCCTAGCCACCCCGTGGACGTGCCAGGAGGATGTGTGTTCGCCAATCCCGAGGAACTGCTGCGATACCTCAAGAACGAGGACGTGAAGTTCGTCGACGTTCGTTTCTGTGACCTGCCCGGCGTGATGCAGCACTTCAACCTGCCGGTCGAGTCCGTCAACGACGACCTCTTCACCGACGGCCTCGCGTTCGACGGTTCGTCGATCCGCGGTTTCCAGGCGATCCACGAGTCGGACATGCTCCTGCTCCCGGACGTCGCCACCGCGTTCATCGACCCGTTCCGGGCGCAGAAGACCCTCGCGCTCAACTTCTTCATCCACGACCCGTTCACCCGCGAGGCCTACACCCGCGACCCGCGCAACGTCGCGAAGAAGGCCGAGGCGTACCTCGCCGCGAGCGGCATCGCCGACACCGCCTACTTCGGCGCCGAGGCGGAGTTCTACATCTTCGACTCGATCCGCCACGAGACCTCGGCGCACCAGTCGTTCTACTACATCGACTCGGTCGAGGGCGCGTGGAACACCGGCCGCGAGGAGGAGGGCGGCAACCGCGGTTACAAGACCGCGTACAAGGGCGGCTACTTCCCGGTGCCCCCGGTCGACCACTACGCCGACCTGCGCGACTCGATCGTGCGTCGGCTCGTCGACACCGGCTTCACCGTGGAGCGCTCGCACCACGAGGTGGGCACCGCCGGTCAGTCCGAGATCAACTACCGGTTCTCCACCCTGCTGCACGCCGCCGACCAGCTCCAGCTCTTCAAGTACATCGTGAAGAACGAGGCCTGGGCCAACGGCAAGACCGCGACCTTCATGCCCAAGCCGCTGTTCGGCGACAACGGCTCCGGCATGCACACCCACCAGAGCCTCTGGCTCAACGGTGAGCCGCTGTTCTACGACGAGACCGGCTACGCCGGCCTGTCCGACACCGCCCGCTGGTACATCGGCGGCCTGCTGCACCACGCGCCGTCGCTGCTGGCCTTCACCAACCCGACGGTCAACTCGTACCGCCGCCTGGTGCCCGGCTACGAGGCTCCGGTCAACCTGGTCTACTCGCAGCGCAACCGCTCCGCCTGCACCCGCATCCCGGTGACCGGCAGCAACGCGAAGGCCAAGCGCGTCGAGTTCCGCGTTCCGGACCCGTCGGCCAACGTCTACCTGGCCTTCTCGGCCATGATGATGGCCGGCCTGGACGGCATCAAGAGCAAGATCGAGCCGCCGACGCCGATCGACAAGGACCTCTACGACCTCCCGCCGGAGGAGTGGGGCGACGTCAAGCAGGTCCCGGGCTCGCTGCCGGCCGTGCTCGACTCGCTGGAGGCCGACCACGACTACCTGCTCGACGGCGGTGTCTTCACCCCCGACCTGATCTCCACCTGGGTCGACTGGAAGCGCGCCAACGAGGTCGACCCGGTGCGTCTGCGCCCGACCCCGCACGAATTCGCCATGTACTACGACTGCTGAGCCTGATCAAGGCTCTGACCTGCACCAACAGGATCACTACTGATCTTGGGTACAGGTTGGGTACAACCTCACGGACGGCGGTCATGCCCGGCTCACAGCCGGCGTGGCCGCCGTTTCGTGTTGGCCGAGCGCACCGTCGATGAGCAACCGGGTCCGGTCGAGCGCGTCCGGCCACTCGTGCACGTAGGTGTTGAGCGTGATGGTCGGCGTGCTGTGCCCCAACGCGAGCTGCACCGTCTTCACCGACGCGCCCGCGTGGATCAGAACCGTCGCGTAGTAGTGCCGTAGTCCGTGAATCCCCCACCGCGCCGGCAGCCCGACCGCTCCCCGTGCGGTGGCCCACGTCCGCGAGAAGGTCGCCGCATTGACGGGCTCACCGCCGACACCCTTGAACAGCAGGCGTGCGGCCCGGCGGACCGGCCGGCGACGGTCCGTGTCGTCGTCGACCTCGACCGCGTCGCACCCGTCGGCCAGGTGCTGACGCAACGCCACCGCCACGACGTCAGGCAGCTCGACCGTGCGGGCGCTGGTGCTGGTCTTGACCGGTCCGAGGAACGGCTGACGGCCCTTGAGCACCTTGAGTTGGCGTCGGACGTGCACCTCCCGCACGTCGAAGTCGATGTCGTCCACCTCCAAGCCGAGGATTTCACCCAGGCGCAGCCCGCAACCGGCCGCGAGAAAGTAGCGCTCCGTAGCGGGGGGATGTCCGGCAGGCGTGGTCGTAGGTGGCGCCGCAATGACCCCTAGTCCCCAGCCGCGACCGGGCTCAGCACCGTTGCTGGCCCATGGATGGCCCACAGCACGACTGCACCCTGTTGTTGTCAGGCCTTGCTGTGAGCGAAGGGGTTCCGCCCCGTGGCTGTCAGGTAGAGCGGGAAGAACACAACCCACAGGATCAGACAGCCCAGGAACCACGCCTCCGGGGTCTCCAGTCGGAAAGACCCAAGCGAGACAGCGACCGGGTTCCCGCGCCTCAGTCGCTCCTTGGCGTCCGCGTAAACCCATACGTCGATGGCCAGCACTGCGAGCAGAACGAGGATCGACACCAGTGCGGCAGCGGGTAAACCTGTCATTTGGCCGTGCTTCCGATCGGCTGGTCACGGGATGGCGTCGTCATCATATGTGTGCCGAGCCTGCGGCCATCCCGCCCGCCGCCGACCACACGCGGTGGAGTGGACCGACCTGCGCCAGGCCAGGTGGAGCGGACCTCCTCGTCGGGCAGTCGTAGACCGTCCAGCAT
>NZ_JBFAPG010000573.1:0-3611 GCF_040675595.1 Micromonospora sp. NPDC049580 | reverse complement strand
CGACGCGGCACCGCGTCCACCGGCGCCCCGGTGGTCGGCTCCACCTCGACCGGGACCACGGTTGCCGGCTGCGCCCCGACCGCCGTTCGGGCCGGTTCGCGCGCCGCCGGCGCGACGTCGGCCGACGCGCCCGGCGGGCTCGGCGGCTTCGGGCGGGCCGGCAACCGTGGTCCCGGTCGAGGTGGAGCCGACCACCGGGGCGCCGGTGGACGCGGTGCCGCGTCGGGTGCCGGTACGCCAGCAGAGCCGTCGCCGAACTGCTCACCGGGTCGACGGGGACCGGCCACCGGACGACGAGGGCACGTTCTGGGCGCCGATCGAGCAGGTGCACTGGGACGGCACCCCCGTCCGCGAGGTCGCCGCCCCCCAGCGCCGGGCTCGCCGTCCCTCGTCGCGGACGACCGCGTTGCCGGACCCGCTGCCCGGACTGACCGCGCTGGTGCTGCTGAGCCTGGTCGCGGCCTTCTTCGCCTGGGTCAGCGCCGGCCCGTTCTGGCTCGCGGTCGGGCACGCGCGCGACGGCACGGTGGTGATCGACCACTGCACCGGAGGCGGTCTCACCCAGCGGTGCCGGGGCATCTTCACGGCCGACGACGGGCGGTTCCTGGCCCACGGGGTACGGGTCAGCGGCGTACCCGCCGGAGGTGGCGCGCCCGGGGCGGCGCTGCGGGCACGGATGACCGGCCCGGACGGCGACACCGCGTACGCCGACACCGGCGCGGGCCGACACCTGCGCTGGCTGCCCGGGCTGCTGGCGGTGCTCGGCTGCGCCGCCGGCATCGTCCGGTGGACGGGGTCGGCCCGGCTGCCCGGCCGGCGACACCGCCGCTGGGCGGTGGCCACGGCTCTCGCCGGCCCGGCGCTGATCACCCTCGGCTTCCTCGCCGCCGCGTGGTGAACGCGCCGGTGGGTCAGCTGTGCACGATCGTGTAGACCTCACGGCGGCGCAGCGAGTATTCGGTGGCGACATCGGTGATGGCGTCCCGACGGGACCGGCCGGCGGCCTCCCGCTCGGCGACTGCCGCGCGCAGGGTGTCGTCGTCGGGGCGTTCCGGCGCGGTCACCGGCGAGCCGGCCACCACCAGGGTGATCTCCCCGCGCGGATCGCCCTCGGCGGCCCACCGGGCCAACTCGCCGAGGGGGCGGCGGAGCACCTCCTCGTAGGTCTTGGTGAGTTCCCGGCAGAGCGCGGCCGGCCGGTCCGCGCCGAACGTCTCGGCCAGGTCGGCGAGCGCCGCGCCGATCCGGTGCGGCGCCTCGAAGAAGACGAGGGTGCGCTCCTCGGCGGCGAGCGCGCGCAGCCGGGACCGGCGGGCACCCCCACTGCGGGGCAGGAACCCCTCGAAGCAGAACCGGTCGCAGGGCAGCCCGGAAACGGCGAGGGCGGTGGTCACCGCGCTGGGCCCGGGTGCCACGGTGACCGGCGCCCCGACGTCCAACGCGGCCCGGACCAGCCGGTAACCCGGGTCGGAGACGCTCGGCATGCCGCCGTCGGTCACCAGCGCCACCACGTACCCGCCGAGGATGACCTCGACCAGTTCGGGCGTACGCCGTTCCTCGTTGCCCTCGAAATAGGAGACGATCCGGCCGCCGACGGTGATGTCGAGGTCGCGGGCCAGCCGGGTCAGGCGGCGGGTGTCCTCGGCGGCCACCACGTCGGCGCTGGCCAGGACTTCCCGAAACCGCACCGAGGCATCGGCGGGGTTGCCGAGCGGGGCACCGAGCAGGATCAGGCGCCCAGCTTCGGACATTTCACCCACGACATCGTCTCCTTCATCGACAGCGAATACCGGTATCAGGGACGACGGGCGCCACAGGACACCCTGGCAGCCTACGATCGCCGGGTGACGAGTGCGTCTACAGCGCAGAGCCCGAGCGCCGACCCGGCAGACACGGTCGAGGTGTCCGGCGAGCCCAGCCCCCACCAGGAACCGACGGCACCACGTGCCGACGGCGGGGGCATATCCGCCGTGGTCCGCCGCCGGTTCGCCACCGTCGACAGCCGGGTGGACCCGTATTCGTGGCTCGCCACCGCCGTGGTGGTGGTTATCGCGGGGATCCTGCGCTTCGTGGGCCTGTCCAGCCCCAAGGGCAAGATCTTCGACGAGACGTACTACGCCAAGGACGCGTACGGGCTGATCAGCCGGGGCGTCGAGTGGAACTACAAGGACAACGGCCCGTCGTACGTGGTGCACCCGCCGCTGGGCAAGTGGCTGATCGGCGTCGGCGAGTGGGCCTTCGGCTATCAGGACGCGGAGTCGAAGGTCTCCGTCGGTGGGCACCTGTTCACCACCGCGCCGGAGTTCGGCTGGCGGTTCTCGGCGGCCGTGATCGGCACGCTGTCGGTACTGCTGCTGGTCCGCATCGGTCGGCGGCTGTTCCGCTCGACGGTGCTCGGCTGCGCGGCCGGCCTGCTGCTCGCGCTGGACGGCTTCCACCTGGTGCTGTCGCGCGCGGCGCTGCTCGACATCTTCCTGCTGTTCTTCGTGCTGGCCGCCTTCGGCGCGCTGGTGCTCGACCGGGACGCCCGCCGCCGGCGCTGGGCGCGCGCCCTGGACGACGGGCTCGACCCGAGTCTGCCGGGGCGCGCGGGCCGGCCGGCGACCGGCTGGCGCACGTGGCCGTGGTGGCGGCTCGCCGCCGGGGTGCTGATCGGCTGCGCCTGCGCGGTCAAGTGGAGCGCGCTCTACTTCGTGCCGGTGTTCGCCCTGTTCGTGGTCCTCTGGGAGGTCGGGGTCCGCCGCTCGGCGGGCGTCCGCAGGCCCTGGCGGGACACCCTGCTCGACGAGGTGCCCTGGCTGGTGCTGGCCGGTGTGCTGATGGTCGGCACCTACCTCGCCACCTGGTCGGGGTGGCTGCTCAGCGACGACGGCTACTACCGGCTCGCGTCGGCCTACCCGAGCGCCCCGCTCAGCGACACCCCGGTGATCGGCCCGCTGGTCAACCTCTTCGAGTACCACCGCGCCGCGTACGGCTTCCACGCCCAGCTCGACGATCCGCACAAGTACCAGTCGTGGCCGTGGCAGTGGCTGCTGCTCGGGCGGCCGGTGGCGTTCCACTGGTCCGGCGACGGCGCCTGCGGGGCGCCGACCTGCGCCTCGGAGATCCTGCTGCTCGGCACCCCGCTGCTGTGGTGGTCGTTCCTGCCCGCCCTCGTGGCGCTGGTCTGGCTGGGCATCGCCCGACGGGACTGGCGGGCCGGCGCGATCCTGCTCACCGTGGCCGCCGGACTGCTGCCCTGGTTCTGGTTCGCGCTCGACGGCCGGACGATGTTCTCGTTCTACGTGGCACCGGCGCTGCCGTTCCTGGTGCTGGCCGTGGTGTACGTGCTGGGCGCGCTGATCGCTCCGCCCGGCGGCGACGTGGGTGAGACGGCAGCCCTGGTGCCCGGCGACGCGGGCTACGAACGCCGGCTGGTGGGCAGCATCGCGGCCGGGGCGTACGTGCTGCTGGTGGCGTTGTGCTTCGCGTACTTCTATCCGATTTTCGTGGGACGGCTGATCCCGTACTCGGACTGGCTGTCCCGAATGTGGCTCGACGGCCGCTGGATATAAGCACCGGCAGGCGACGCGCCGCACAGCGCGACGGAAATCGGGCCCGCACGCGTCACG
>NZ_JBFAPG010000572.1:0-3616 GCF_040675595.1 Micromonospora sp. NPDC049580 | reverse complement strand
CCGCCGACCACCGCGCCGCCGACCACGCCGCCGCCGACGAGCGGGACCAACCCAGTCTGGGGGCCGGGGCCGACGGTTCCAGCAAGGCCAGCGGGACCAGTTACGGCAACGTGCGCGACGGCGACATCAGCACCTACTGGTCGCCGGCCGGATCGACCGGCTCCATCTCGATCAAGTGGGGATCCGCCACCCGGGTGTCCCGGGTGGTCATTCGGGAGCCCTCCGGGACCCAGGGCTCCATCGGCTCCTGGCAGCTCGTCAACCACGACACCGGCGCCGTCCTGGCCTCCGGCAGTGGCGCGGGTGCGATCACCTTCTCCGCGACGGCACTGAGCAAGATCACCTTTAGGATCACCAGCTCGAGCGGTGCGCCGCGGGTCGGCGAGTTCGAGACGTACGCCAACTAGCCGCCGGATGGGCGGGGGTGGCGGCCGGGCCGCTCCCGCCACCGTCGTGGTCCACGAAGGACGCGGGCCGGATCGCGCTGGTCCCGGGCAATCACGCTCGGTGGCTGTCGAATGACTGTTAGCGTTCGGCGATGTCCGCAGGTCGAGAGGGGACGCAGGCGAGCGGCGGCGGTCTCGGGGTGACCGACGCGGGTCGCCTGGCGGCATTCAGCGACGGCGTGTTCGCCATCGTCATCACCCTGCTGGTGCTGGATCTGCGGGTCCCGGAGTTCCACGAGGGTGGGCTGGCCGAGGGGCTCCTCGGGGAGGGGCCGGCCTATCTGGCCTTCGTCGTGTCGTTCATCTATGTCGGTGTGCTCTGGCTGAATCATCACGCCGTGCTCCAGTTGGTCCGGGGCACCACTGCCGCCTTCAGCTCGATCAACCTCGGCATCCTCTTCGGCGTAGTGATCATTCCGTTTCCCACCGCCGTCCTGGCGTCGGCGCTGGCCGACGGCAACACCGACGATCTGCGCGTGGCGGTCGTCCTGTACGCGTTCGCCGCAGCACTGATGTCGGCGCCCTGGTGGGTGCTCTTCGCCTATGTGCGCCGCCATCCGGAGTTGCGTGCCGACTCCGTCGACCAGGAGCAGGTCCGGGTGCAGGAGGCCCGCCCGATCGTCGGCCTGGTGCTCTACGGCCTGACCGGGGTGCTCGGTTGGTTGGTGACCCCACTGCTCGGCCTGATCGGTGTGGTCGTGATGATCATCTTCCACGGCGCCACGAGCCAGGGTCTCCGCCACGGGGACGGTCTGTTCGGGTCGCTGATGGGCGGCGCAGTTCTCGACGCCGAGCGGATCGACGGCTACCTGTACGAGGAGGCCGGCGAGTACCTCGGCACGGGTCTCGGGATGCGGACCCGAGGTGTGGTCGGCGTCTTCAACATCGCTGTCGTCCCGGGCGCGCGCGGTCGTGGCCTGGGTCGCGCGATCACCGAGAAGGTGCTGCGCGAGGGTGTCGCGGCCGGTGCGGACGCGGCGTACCTGCAGACCAGCGCGCTCGGCCGGCCACTGTACGAGTCGATGGGCTTCCGCCTCCTGGAGAACTGGACCGCCTTCCATGCGTGACCACGCGCCGAGACGGTCGGGGCCGCGGCGCGGTCGACGCGCCGACGCGCCCGTGCACGAGACACGAGGGGACCTCGACCGTGAGCTTCAGTGACGATGTCCGCTCGGCCTTTCGGCGTGGGGAGACCGACGCGGTGGTGCAGATGAGTACGGCCGAGATCGAGCGGGCTCGGGCCGTCGGCGACGCGGCCGGCGAGGTGGAGGCCCGGTACAGCCTCGCGCGGGTGGCGATTCGTGCCGGCGACCTGACGCTCGGGGAGGCGCGGGCGCGGGAGGCACTCGACGTCGCGGTGCGCTCCGGCGATCGCGCGTTGGAGGAGCGGCCGAGACACGTGCTGGCCGCGGTGGCGCGGATGGCCGGCGATCTGACCCGGGCGCGGGGTCTGTACCGGGAGAGCATCGCGCTGGACGAGGCGCTGGGTCGGCCGGAGACCGTCAACTCCGAGACGCACAACCTGGCCTTCTGCGAGCTGGGTCTCGGCAACCTCGCCGAGGCGAGGAGGCTGTTCACCCTCAGCCGTACCCGGGTGTTCCGGCACGGCTGGGACGAGTTCGTGCCGTACGTCTGCGTGGCGGGCGCGGCGCTCGCGTCCGCCGAGGGCGACCACCCGCGAGCGGCGCTCATGGTCGGTCTCGCGGACGCGGCGTTCGCGGCGCTCGGCCAGGTGCCGGACCCGGACGACGCGGCCGACCTCGCCGCCGTGCGAGACGCCGCGATCGAGGCGCTCGGCCCCGCCGCTTACGCCGCCGCGCAGGAGCGGGGTGGGCACCTCGATCCCCGTACGGCGTTCGACGACGGCCATTGAGAGGTACGGGCGGTCAGGCCGGCGGCTCGGGAGCCGACTGGGCATCGTGATCGTCGCCCGCACGGGCCCGCGCGGCGGCGACGGCCTGGCCGCGCTCCGACCCGGGAAAGCGGTCGAGCATCGCGCCCACCTCGTCGGCGCTCACGTTGGCGCCGAACAACTCGCTGCCCGGCTCGAGTCGTACCCCCTCGGCGAGGGGGCCGGCGACGACCGGGTCGAAGCCGAGATCGTCCACAAGGGAAGCGACCGTGGCGATGTCGACCTCGTCGTCACCGGCGATCGCGATGGCCTTGCGGCCGGCCGTGCCCGCCGGCCGCGCCTCGTCCTCAAGATCGTGGTAGCCCGTGTGGTTGAACGCCTTGACGACCCGCGCGTCGGCCAGGAACGCCTGGACGATCTCACTGGACGAGGTGCGCGGGTCGGTCAGGTCGTCGCGGATGCCGTCCACCTCCCACCAGTAGTTCATCGCGTCGACGACGAGCTTGCCGCGCAGCGTCATCCTCCTCGCCCTCGTCGCCCTGCTCGGGTGCGCAGAGCGACGAGGGCGGCACCCGGCTGATGCCGGGAACACCGCACCCGCCGCCGGCGCAGGACGTGGCGCGGTGATCGCCGACGGCGCTGCCCGCACGCGATCACGACCCGGCTGCCGGGGCGCGTCGACGGCGACCTGACGTCGGCCCGCCCCACCGTCCACCGAGGCCAGCGCGGCGGTGTTGCTGCGTGTCCGCCTCCACCGGCGCACCGACAAGAATCGTCAGATGTATTGGCGAGGTTGGTCGGTGGTGCAGGTGTCCACCGTGGCCGCCGGCCCCCGCCACCGCTCCGGGCGAGTCCGATCTCTCCTGATAAGGGTCCGGTCGCCGCCCACGATCCTTCCAGCTATCGACCGTTGCCTATTGCGTGACGCCGGAGTAATCTTCCCGAAACACATCAGACGTTTCGTCGTCTGAGGGTCTGCCAACGGCCTGCGCAGCGAGGTCAGGTCGGTGCCACCGCGCGGATCCGCTATCGGGCTTCGGCGTTGTCGCGCTTGGGGTGGCCGGATCGGTCACCGTTTGGAGGATCGATGTCAGACCTGACCCGGCGCCAAGCCCTCAAGATCGGCGCAGCCGGCGCGGGCGGTGCCCTGCTGCCGCTGCCCTGGACGGCGACCGCCCAAGCCGACGCCGTCGCGCCGCCGCAGGTGCTGGCGGCCAACGACCTCGCCCTCTGGTACGACGAGGGTGCCGGCACCGACTGGCTGCGGGCCCTGCCGATCGGCAACGGCCGGCTCGGCGCGATGGTGTTCGGCAACGTC
>NZ_JBFAPG010000571.1:0-3617 GCF_040675595.1 Micromonospora sp. NPDC049580 | reverse complement strand
CCACGACCCGCCGGTCGAGCCGGCGCAGCGTCGAGGAGACCGGCACCCGTCTTCGCGACGAGGAGGAGTTGGAGCCGGTGACCCGGCGGCGCGCGTCGCGTACCCGTGACGAGGAGACCGCCCCGACCCGGCGCCGTCGCGCCGAGGAGCCGGCCGCCGAGCAGAGCAGCCGCCGGTCCCGCTCCGAGGACGAGGGCACCCGTTACTCGGCGCCGCCCCGACGGGCCGTCGAGGAGCCGGAGGAGCCGTGGGACAGCCCGCGCCGCTGGCAGGCCGCCGAGCCGATCTCCGCCGGCCCGGTCTCCGCCGAGCCGATCTCGGCCGGCCCGATCTCGGGTGGTCCGATCTCGGCGGCGCCGCGCAGCGGCAGCGGCCGGCACAGCGTCGAGGACGATCTGCCGGAGGAGCCGGACTACTGGCGCCCGCCGGCGCGGTACGTGCCCGAGGAGGTGCCGCCGCCCGTCGACGACACCCCGACCCTTGTCGACCTGGCGTCGCGGCGAGCCCGGCGGGCCGCCGGCGAGGGCCGGTCCGCCAAGCGCCGCAAGGCCAGCGCGGACGCCGTGGACGGGGCGTACTGGGCCGGGCTGCGGGGTGAGGCGAAGTGATGCGCACGACCGTGCCACCGGTGGCCTGCGTCGGTGAGCCTCGGCTGACCGCCGGCTTCGCCGAGTTCGGCCGGCTCGACCTGGCCGCGCACGAGGAGGTGCACGGGCCGATCGGCCCGATGGAGCCGGCGCAGTTGCTCCGGCTCGTCGAGGGCATGCAGCTCAAGGGCAAGGGCGGGGCGGGCTTCCCGTTCGCCCGCAAGCTGCGCGCGGTGCTGGAATCCTGCGAGCGGCAGGACCTCGCCGCGGTGGTGGTCGTCAACGCCAGCGAGGGGGAGCCGGCCAGCTGGAAGGACAAGGTGCTGCTCACCCGCGCCCCGCACCTGATCCTCGACGGCGCGGCGCTGGCCGCGTACGCGCTGGACGCCGAGGAGATCGTTCTCGGCGTGGCCGACGACGGTGTCGGCCGGGACTCGCTGATGGAGGCCCTCGCAGAGCGCCGGATGCCGGTGCGGACCACCATCGTCACCGTGCCGCACCGGTTCATCTCCGGCGAGGGCGGCGCGCTGGTCAACGGCATCAACGGGCTGCCGCACATCCCTCCGGGCACCAAGAAGCGCTCCAGCGACTCCGGCGTCGGCGGCCTGCCCACCCTGCTGTCCAACGCCGAGACGTACGCCCAGCTCGCCGTCGGCGCACGACTCGGCCCGTACGAGTACGCGGCGCTCGGCACCGACGACGAGCCGGGCACCGTGCTGCTCACCGTGACCGGCGCGGCGGCCCGGCCGGCGGTGGTGGAGTGCACGGCCGGCATGCCGCTGCGCGACGTTCTCGACCTGTGCGAGGTCCCGGACGTCCAGGGCATCCTGATGGGCGGCTACCACGGCAAGTGGATCACCCCGGAGGCGGCGGAGAAGGCCGAGGTCTCCCGCAAGGGCCTGGCCGCGGTCGGCGGCACCCTCGGCGCCGGCATCATCATCCCGATCGGCGTCGACACCTGCCCGCTCGGCGAGGCCGCCCAGGTGGTGCGCTACCTGGCCGGCGAGTCCGCCGGCCAGTGCGGCCCGTGCAAGATGGGCCTGCCGGACCTGGCCCGCGCGGTCGACCTGGCCGTGGCCGGCAGCCAACCGGCCGACGTGGTGCGGGCCGCCGCCGGCGACGTCAAGGGCCGCGGCGCGTGCAGCCACCCGGACGGCACGGCCCGGTTCGCCCTCTCCGCGATCGAGGTCTTCGCCGAGGACCTGCGGCTGCACAGCACCGGCGACGGCTGCGGCCGGCGGGTCAAGGGCGTCATGGGGCTGCCCGGCGCGCCCGACCCCAATCCGCAGATGCTCACCCTGGACTGGTCCCGCTGCGACGGGCACGGCCTCTGCGCGCATGTGGTGCCGGACTTCATCCGGCTGGACGGCAACGGCTATCCGGCGTTCCCGACCACTCCCGTGCCGACCTGGCTGCGCGAGGGCGCCCTGAAGGCCGTCAAGGTCTGCCCGGAACTCGCCCTGCGCCTCGCCAAGGCCGAGTAGGGAAAGGCACTGACCACCACACCTGTCGAACGGAGCTGCGGATGCGCAAGCCGATCGGGCGGACAGCGGCGGCGTACCCGCGCCGCGCCGCCATCGTGGGGGCGCTCGTCGCCACCCTGCTCGCCACGGCGTCCTGCACCGGCACGGTGCCGCCCGACGCTGCCGCCGCCGGGACCGCGCCGGCCCCGGCCAGCTCCCCGGCCACCCCGGCTGCCTCCGCGACCGGCTCGCCGTCGGCCGCGCCGGCCCCGGTCCAGGTCCCGGACGTCCTGCGCTTCAGCGGGACCACCCTCACCGGCAGCGCGTTCGACGCGACGCGACTGGCCGGCCGGCCGGTGGTGCTCTGGTTCTGGGCGCCGTGGTGCGCCACCTGCGCCAGCCAGGCGTGGACGGTGGCCGAGATCGCGCCGAAGTACCGGGACACCGTGCCGATCGTCGGCGTCGCCGGGCTCGGCGAGCAGCGGGACATGAAGAACTTCGTCAGCGAGTTCGACCTCGGCGACACGGCGCAGATCGACGACCGCAAGGGCGTGCTCTGGAAGCGGTTCAAGGTGACCGAGCAGAGCATCTTTGTGATCATCGACCGGGACGGCAAGGTCGTCCACCAGGGTTTCCTGGACGGTGAGGCGCTCAGCGCCCGGGTCGCCGCCCTGGCCGGGGCGTGACCGCCCCGCTGCTGCTCGCGCTGACCGCCGGCATGCTCGGCGCGGTCAACCCGTGCGGCTTCGCGTTGCTGCCCGCGTACCTCTCGCTGTTGGTCGCCGGAGCGTCGGACGCCCGCGGCGCGGTCGGCCGCGCGCTCACCGCGGCGGCCGGGCTCACCCTGGGGTACGTGGTGGTCTTCGGCGCCTTCGGCCTGGCGCTCGCGCCGCTGGCCGGCTGGCTGCGTCCCCGGCTGCCGTGGCTGACCGTGGCGCTCGGACTGCTACTGGTGGTGGCCGGCTGCTGGCTGCTCGCCGGTCGACGGCTGCCCGCGCCCGGGTGGACCGCGCGGGCGCCCCGGCTGACCAGGTCCTGGCCGTCGATGGCGCTGTTCGGCGCGGTGTACGCGCTGGCGTCGCTCGGCTGCGCCATCGCACCGTTTCTCGCCATCGTGGTGACCAGCCTCCAGGCCGGCTCGACCGGCCGCGGGCTGGCCCTGTTCGGCGCGTACGCCCTCGGGATGGGTCTGGTGGTCGCGGTCGCCGCGCTCGGTGTGGCGCTGCTGCGCGACGGTCTGGTGGCCCGGCTGCGCGTCGCCGGCGCGCTGGTGCCCCGGCTCAGTGGCCTGGTGCTGCTGCTCGCGGGCGGGTACGTCGCCTGGTACGGCTGGTACGAGCTGCGGCTGGCCGCCGGCCGCCGCGACGCCCTGCGCGACCCGATCATCCGAGCGGCAACACAGTTCCAGCAAACCCTGTCGAACACCGTCGACACGCTAGGCCCGGCACCACTCCTGGCCGCCCTGGCAGCACTCCTTCTGGCAGCCCTCCTGCTCAGGCGCCGCCGCTCTCCCAGCGTCGATCATGAAGTTATTGCCCGCCGCCTCGGCGTGTCGCGGCAACAACTT
>NZ_JBFAPG010000570.1:0-3633 GCF_040675595.1 Micromonospora sp. NPDC049580 | reverse complement strand
ACCCCGTCTCCGGGGGGGGGTTGTTGGTTGGCTCGGTGTGTCCTCCCCCCGCCGGGGCCGCCCCCCCCCCCCCCCCCCACCGGTCACTCGGCCGGAACCTTCTCGGTCGGCACGGCCACGTGCAGGCGCACCTGAGGCACCAGCATGTCGTCGACGTCCAGCGCCCGGGCCGCGCCGTCGGGCTCCCAACCGGTGCTGGTGAGGAACTTCCGGGTCGCCTCGTCACCGTCGAACGCCCAGGCCACCGCCCGACTCATGCCGTCGGACCGCCACAGGTCGACGGTCGCGGCGAGCAGCCGACTGCCGTGCCCGCGCCGGCCCCAGCGCGGCTCCACCAGCAGGTCGGTCACCGCCGCCACGTCCGGGCCGAGCGCGTCGGCCGGCTCACCCGGGGCGAGCGCCTCGCCGTCGGCCGGGCCGGAGGCGGCGAACCCCACCAGATACGATTGCTCGGCCTGTTCGACGGCGACCAGCACCCGGTGCGCGCCCGAGGGCGGCTCCAGCACCGCGGCGCTCCACCGCCGGGCGAGGAACGCCTCGTCCAGGTTGTCGAGCACATGCCGAGGCAGAATGCGGCGGTACGCGACCCGCCAGGTCGCGAGCTGGATGCGTGCGATCTCGCCGGCGTCCTCGGGACGCGCCGGGCGGACGTACCCGAGAGCCATGGGACGGAAGCCTACGCAGGGCGAGGGAGGCGACGGTGGCGCAGGGTGCCAACAGGACGACCGCGCAGGTCGTCGGGGTGGTGGTGCTCGCCGCGGCGGTCACCGCGTTCCTCGCCGTCGCGGCCGTCCGGCACGGTTTCTTCGACCTCAAGGTCTACTACGGCGCGTTGACGTGGTGGGTGCACGACGGCGGGGAGATCTACGACTACCTCAAACCGGGCACCCAGTACGGCTTCACGTACCCGCCGTTCGCGGCGCTGGTCATGCTGCCGATGGCGTACCTGCCGTGGTCGGCCGCGATCGTGGTGAGCGTACTCGCCAGCGTGGTCACCACGACGGTGCTGATCTGGTGGCTGGTGGACCCGATCGCCCGCCGTGCCGGGTGGACCCCCTGGTTCGCCCTCGCCGTCGCGCTCTGCCTGGCCGCCGCCTTCGAGCCGATGCGGGAGACGGTCAACTTCGGCCAGGTGAACACACTGCTGCTGTTCCTGGTGGCGGTGGACCTGCTGCGGCTGCTGCCGGTCGGCGACCGGTGGGCCGGGGTGGGCATCGGCCTGGCCGCCGCGATCAAGCTGACCCCGGGCATCTTCATCGTCTATCTGCTGGTCACCGGGCGGTGGCGGGCGGCGCTCACCGCCAGTGGCGCGGCCGCCGGGGTGACGTTGCTGGCCGGCGCGCTCTTCCCGGACGCCTCCCGGGAGTTCTGGACCGAGGCGCTGTGGAACACCGGGCGGGTCGGGGAGCTGGCGTTCGTCTCCAACCAGTCGCTGCGCGGGGTGGTCGCCCGGCTCGACCCGCAGCACCCGAGCACCCTGCTGTGGCTGCTGCTGGTGCTCGGCGCCCTGGCGCTCTGGGCCTGGCGGTCCCGGGTCGCCGTCGCCGCCGGTGACGAGGCGACCGGCCTGGCCCTGACCGGCGCGGTGATGTGCCTGGTCAGCCCGGTCACCTGGGTGCACCACCTGGTCTGGCTGCTGCCCGGGCTGATCCTGCTGGTCGACAACGCGATGGCCGCGCCGGCCGGCCGTCGACGGCGCGTCCTGCTGGCCGCCGCGACCATCGGCTACGTGCTGCTGATCAGCCGGACCGTCTGGTTCTGGGAAAAGGACTTCACCGGCGTCGACGGCTTCGTCGGCAGCAACGCGTACGTCTGGATCAGCCTGGCCCTGCTGGCCTTCCTGCCGGTTCGCCGGTGGCTGACACCGGGCAGGTCAGTCGTCGAGGCGTCCGGCGTACCGCAGCTCGACCAGTCCGACCGGCCCGCGCCCGCCGGCGAGCGGCACCTGGTAGGTCGACCGTTCACCGTCCGGTGACAGCCCCGACCGTTCGTAGAACCGGCGGGCCCGCCGGTTGTCCGCCAGCACCCACAGCCGGTAGCCGGTCCAGCCCCGTTCGCTGAGCCCGGCGCGGGCGGCGGCGAGCAGTTCGGCGGCCATCCCGTCGCCCCAGAACTCCGGCTCGACGTAGAGCGCCAGCACCTCGCCGACCGTCGGGTCCAGATCGTCGCGGTCCTGGTTGCGGCGGTACGGCCCGAACGTGGTGAAGCCGACGACCAGCCCGTCCACCTCGCCGAGCAGGGTGCTGAACGGGTGCTCCGGGTCGGCGGTGCCCAGGTCACGACGGCGCTGCGCCCAGGCCCCCACGTTGAGCCGTCCGAGCACCTCGTCCGGCATGAAGCCGGCGTAACCCGCCTGCCAGCCGTGCACGTGCACCCGGGCGACCGCCTCGGCGTCGTCGGGCTCCTCCCGGCGGATGGTCAGCATTGCACCGTTCTATGCCCCCGTAGCCGTCGGAGTCCAGCTTCCCGCACCGGCGTCGTACCGATGATTTATCGTCGCCGACGATGGCCGCACCGGAAGCACTCTCACTCGCCCAGGCCCGCCGGGTGGCACTCGCCGCCCAGGGTTTCGCCGACCCGCCGCCGGTCGGGGTGCCCACGCGTCGACATCTGCGCCGGGTCCTCGACCGGGTCGGGTTGATCCAGATGGACTCGGTCAACGTGCTGCAACGTGCGCACTACCTGCCGCTCTACAGCCGGCTCGGTCCGTACCCCACC
Source organism: Micromonospora sp. NPDC049580 (assembly GCF_040675595.1). Classification (NCBI taxonomy): domain Bacteria; kingdom Bacillati; phylum Actinomycetota; class Actinomycetes; order Micromonosporales; family Micromonosporaceae; genus Micromonospora; species Micromonospora sp. NPDC049580. The sequence goes on along the minus strand of NZ_JBFAPG010000570.1, from coordinate 915 downwards.
GCGCTGCTCGACCAGGCCGCCTACCGCCGCCCCCGCGAGCTGTTCGAATACTGGGGCCATGAGGCGTCCCTCGTGCCGGTCGGGCTGCACCCGCTGCTGCGCTGGCGAATGGCCCGCGCGCACAGCGAATCCTGGGGTGGCATGCGGCGCATCGCACAGGAGCAGCCGGAGCTGGTCGCCTGGGTCCGGGCCGAGGTGGCCGCGCGGGGTCCGTTGACCGCCGCCGAGATCGAGCACGACGCGCCCCGGGAGACCGGCAACTGGGGGTGGAACTGGTCGGCGGTGAAGCGGGCGCTGGAGTTCCTGTTCTGGGCCGGCGAGGTGACCGCCGCCGAGCGCAGCACGTCCTTCGCCCGCCGCTACGACCTGCCCGAGCGGGTGCTCCCGCCGGCCGTGCTGGGCGCGCCCACCCCGACCGACGCCGAGGCGTACCGCGCTCTGGTGGCCCTGGCGGCGCGGTCGCTCGGGGTGGCCGCCGAACCGGAGCTGCGCGACTACTTTCGGCTGCCACTGGCCGGCGCCCGGCAGGCCGTCGCGGAGCTGGCCGAGGCCGGCGAGCTGGTGCCGGTCACCGTGGCGGGCTGGCGACAGCCGGCCTGGCTGCACGCGTCCGCCCGGCTGCCCCGGTGGATTCGGGGCAACACGCTGGTCAGCCCGTTCGACCCGCTGGTCTGGGAACGTGCCCGCACCGAGCGGCTGTTCGACTTCAGCTACCGGATCGAGATCTACGTCCCGGCGCCACAGCGGGTGTACGGCTACTACGTGCTGCCGTTCCTGCAGGGCGACCGGTTCACCGCCCGGGTCGACCTGAAGGCCGACCGCAAGGCCGGGGTGCTGCTCGTTCCGGCCGCCTGGGTCGAGCCCGGCGCCGACCCGGGGGAGACCGCCGTGGCGCTCGCCGCCGAGCTGTACCGG
>NZ_JBFAPG010000569.1:0-3650 GCF_040675595.1 Micromonospora sp. NPDC049580 | reverse complement strand
GTTGTGGTGGCCGGTTCGGTCGCATTCACGACTTTCGTTCACCGCCACAACTCCATGATCGACGCGGCCGGGGTGGGGGGTCTGGGTTGGTTGTTTCGGGGTTCGGGGAGGTGGGGGCAGGTAGGGTCCGGAGGTGGCGGGACTCGGCGGGAATCGGCGGCTGGGGGTGGATATGCGGGATCTCCGGTACAAAATGATCATGGCGTTGAACGCGGCGGATCTGGGCGACCCGATCTGCGAACAGGTCGCCGAGATCTGCGCCGAGATCGCCGAGCAGCACTGCGCGGAGTTCGGTCACACGCCGCAGCTGCGCACCGGTGAGATCGCCGAACTGGTCACCGGTGAACCGGCCCTGACCTGGGCGCCGTCGACCCCCGACGCCGGGCAGCGTGCCTGGTGACCGCACCCGCGCCGTCGGTCGACCTGCGTCGGGCCGAGGACCGGTTCGCCACCCGGATCTCCTGGTTGGACTCCAAGCACTCCTTCTCGTTCTCCCGGCACTACGACCCGGCCAACACCCACCACGGGTTGCTGCTGGTGAACAACGACGACGTGGTCCGGCCCGGCGCCGGCTTCGAGACCCACCCGCACGAGGACATGGAGATCGTCACCTGGGTGCTGCGCGGCTCACTCGTGCACCAGGACTCCACCGGCCACTCCGGGGTGATCTACCCCGGCCTGGCGCAGCGGATGAGCGCCGGCACCGGCATCCTGCACTCGGAGAAGAACGACGCCTGGCGGCTCAACAACCAGGAGCCGCACAGCGACCCCGTGCACTTCGTGCAGATGTGGGTGCTCCCCGACGAACAGGGCGTCGACCCCGGCTACGAGCAGCTGGAGATCGAGGACGAGTTGCTGCGCGGCGGCCTGGTGCCGATCGCGTCCGGGATGGACCGCTACGACGGCGCGTCCGCGATCCGGATCCGCAACCGGTACGCGACCCTGCACGCCGCCCGACTCGGCCCCGGCGACGAGGTCACCCTCCCGGACGCGCCCTTCGTGCACCTGTACGTGCCGAACGGCACGGTGACCCTGGAGGACAGCGGCCCGCTCGGCACCGGCGACGCCGCCCGGCTCACCATGACCGGCGGCCGGCGGGTGACCGCCGACGAGCCGGCCGAGATCCTCGTCTGGGAGATGCACGCCACTGTCGCCTGACGGGTGCCCGCGCGTACCTGCCGTCTGGTCCCATGATCATGCTCGAACATGGATGTGGTGGCCTCCCGTTGTCGGAAGGCCACCACATCATGGATCGAGCACGATCTTGCGGGGCGCGGCGCGCGGGGCGATTCCGGCTACGCCGGGGACTCGGTCTTCTCGCCGGCCCAGGTGGTGTGGAACGAGCCCTCGCGGTCGACGCGCTGGTAGGTGTGCGCGCCGAAGTTGTCCCGCAGGCCCTGGATCAGCGCGGCGGGCAGCCGCTCGGCGCGCAGCCCGTCGAAGTACGCCAGCGACGACGAGAACGCCGGCGTCGGCACCCCCGCCCGGGCCGCGTCGGCCACGACCCGCCGCCAGCTCGGCACGCCGGCCGCGACCGCCTCGGCGAAGTACGGCGCCACGAGCAGCGTCGGCAGGTCGGGCTGCTCGTCGTACGCCTCGCGGATGCGGTTCAGGAAGCGGGCGCGGATGATGCAGCCACCCCGCCAGATGGTCGCCGTGCCACCGAGGTCGATGCCCCAGTTGAACTCCTGGCTGCCGGCCCGGATCTGGTCGAAGCCCTGCGCGTACGCGACGATCTTGGAGGCGAGCAGCGCCCGGCGCACGTCCTCCACGAACGCGTCCCGGTCGGCGACCTGCCACTTCTCACCGGCGTCCGGGAACGCCCGCCGGGCCGCCTCGCGCTGGTCGACGTGCCCGGACAGCGAGCGGGCGAACGTCGCCTCGGCGATCCCGGTGATCGGGACGCCCAGGTCGAGGGCGCTCTGCACGGTCCACCGGCCGGTGCCCTTCTGCTCGGCCCGGTCCTGCACGACGTCGACGAACGCGCGGCCGGTCGCCGCGTCGGTGTGCGCGAGCACGTCGGCGGTGATCTCGATGAGGAAGGACTCCAGCTCGCCGTTGTTCCAGTCGCGGAAGATCTCCGCGATCTCCGCCGGCTTCGCGCCCAGGCCGGACCGGAGCAGGTCGTACGCCTCGGCGATGAGCTGCATGTCGGCGTACTCGATGCCGTTGTGCACCATCTTGACGAAGTGCCCGGCGCCGTCCGGCCCGACGTGCATGCAGCACGGCACGCCGTCCACGTGGGCGGCGATCTTCTCGAACATCGGCCCGAGCTTGGCGTACGACTCGGCGGAACCGCCCGGCATGATGCTCGGCCCGAGCAGCGCGCCCTCCTCACCACCGGAGACGCCGGTGCCGCTGAAGTGCAGCCCCTGCGCGCGCAGCGACTCCTCCCGGCGACGGGTGTCGGCGAAGTGGGCGTTGCCGCAGTCGACGATGATGTCGCCCTCCTCCAGCAGCGGCACCAGCTCGTCGATCACGGCGTCGGTGGGCGCACCGGCCTTGACCATCACGATCACCGCGCGGGGCCGTTCCAGCGACGCCACGAAGTCGGCCATCGACTCACCGGGCACGAAGGAGCCCTCGTCACCGTGCTCGGCGACGAGGCTGCGGGTGCGCTCCGGCGACCGGTTGTGCACCGCCACGGTAAAGCCGTTGCGGGCCAGGTTGCGGGCCAGGTTTCGGCCCATCACCGCCAGCCCGGTCACGCCGATCTGCGCCGTCGCCTGCTCAGCCATTCGTGCCGCCACCTCTCGCCGTCGAACTATCCTGCTGCGACCGTATCGCGGCGCGCGGCATCGTGGGCGGGTCGTCCCACGGCGGGTCACCGCCTGGTCGCGGCCCGTTCGCCCGGCGCGTCCACACCTCGACCGGCAGCCACGCTCACCCCTGGGCCAGTCGATCCTCCACACGCGCCACCTTCGCGGTGAGCGCATCGGTGACCCCGGGCCGAACGTCGGCCTTCAGGACGACGCTCACCCGGGGCGCCTGCGCGGCCACCACGTCGACCGCCCGCTTCACCACCGCCATCACCTCGTCCCACTCGCCCTCGACGGTGGTGAACATGGCATCGGTCCGGTTGGGCAACCCGGACTCGCGGACCACCCGTACCGCCTCGGCAACCAGGTCACCCACGGAGTCGCCGGCACCGAGCGGAGTGATCGAGAACGCGATCAGCATGCGCCGATCGTGCCAGGAAATTCGGGTGCGCGTCTCATCGGGCGGTGGTTAGGGTTCGGGCATGCGTAACTGACGCCCCACTTCCCGAGCCGGCCCGCCGCCCCGCGATCGCGGTCCGTGCGCTCCCGGGCGTCGCGCGTCTCCGTCCACCGTTCGGCGGTGTTGACCCAGCCCGATCCCCGGTGAGCAGTCCCTTCCCATTCGACCGTCGCGTTGCCACGGTCACCAGCCGATCCGACCGACCGCGGGAGCGCGGGACCGCCGGGAAGGTCGGCACCGAAGGAGGCCCGGATGCCCGCCAGGCGCAATCCGAAGAAGACCCGTACGCCCGCGCCGACGCCGCTGGGCACCGACCCGGCGGCCGGCCACGGCCCGCTTCCCCCCCCCCCCCCCCCCCAACCCCGACGAACCCAACGGGCCCGGGGGCCCGCCCAGCGGTACCAGGCCCCCGCGCCCGGGGGGGCCCCCGG
>NZ_JBFAPG010000568.1:0-3668 GCF_040675595.1 Micromonospora sp. NPDC049580 | reverse complement strand
CTTCAACCCGCGCACCACCCAGGCCCCAAAACTGTTGCGCGGGTTGAAGCAGAGCAAAGGTGACGTGGCACCCTTGGCGGCTGTGAACGCGGCCGGTGAGGCAGGGCTGCCGAGCGTTCGGGACACCGGACAGTCAGGGACACCACGAGCCCAGGACCTGGCAAGGGGCACCCACGGTGCCGGGCAGGCGAGCGGTCAGGGTAGCCAGGTGGGCAGCGGCTCGCGGGCGGCCAGCCACGCCTCGGGCACCCCGCCCGGCGTGCCGACGCCGGTGTGCGCGGCCACCACCGCGCCGGTGATGGCCGCCGTGGTGTCCACGTCACCGCCGGCGCGCACGCAGACCCGGATGGCCTCCGGGTAGTCGTCGAGGTGGGTGGCGGCCACCCAGAGCGTGAACGCGACGGTGTCCTGGGCCGTCACGCGGGCGCCGTTGCCGAGCGCCGCCACCACGCGGGACAGGGGCCGGCCGAGCAGCCCGACGGCGCGGTGCACGCCGCGGTGCACCTCGGTGCCCGGGTCGACCGCGGCGGCGATCCCGGCCAGGAGCCGGGCCGGGGCCGGTCGGTGTCCGTCGAGGCGGGCCCGGGCGGCGAGCGCGGCGGCGACCGCCACCGCGACCGCGCCGGCGATTCCCTCGGGATGCGCGTGGGTCACCTCGGCCGAGGCGCGGGCCTGCGCGGCGGCGCGGGCGGTGGAGTCGGCGAAGTACGCGCCCAGCGGGCCCACCCGCATCGCCGCGCCGTTGCCGCAGGAGCCCTGGCCGTCGAAGGCGGACGCGGCGGCCACCGGCCACGGGGTGCCGGTGCGGATCAGCCGCAGGATCAGCATCGCGCCGGGGCCGTACCCGCGCCGGGCGTCGCAGCGTTCCGCGAACGCCAGTGCCAGCCAGTCGGGCTCGATGCGGCCCGTCGCGGCCAGTTCCGCGACCACCGAGCAGGCCATCTCGGTGTCGTCGGTCCACTCCCAGGGCGCTGGCGGCAGCGTGGCGTCGGTGAGGTCCTGCGGCGGCCCCGGCAGAAAGAACCGCGCGCCGAGCGCGTCGCCGGTGGAGAGGCCGGCGAGGCTGTCCCGGGCGAGCGCCAGGCGGGCGTCGGCGAACAGGGTGAAGGACATCGTTGTACCAGCTTGCCCGGTTCCCAGGCACGTCGCAACGCGATCAACTTGCCAGGCCAAGTACGGTCTTGTCGTGGCCTCCGTGCTCCTGGTCGAAGACGATCACGTCGTACGCGGCGCGATGCTGCGGTCCCTCGCTGACCGGGGGCATGCCGTGCACGCCGTGGGCACCGCCCTGGACGCGTTGCGCCGGGTCGCCGCGGAGACACCCGACCTGGTGGTGTTGGACCTCGGCCTGCCCGATCTCGACGGTTCCGACGCCCTGCGGATGCTGCGCGGCATCACCGACGTCCCGATCATCATCGCCACCGCCCGCGACGACGAGCAGTCGGTGGTCAAGCTGCTGCGCGCCGGGGCCGACGACTACATGGTCAAACCGTTCACGGGCGCGCACCTGGACGCCCGCATCACCACGGTCCTGCGGCGCGCCGGGCGGGCCAGCCGGACGGTGCAGCCGGCGGTGCACACCGTCGGCGGCCTGCGTGTCGACGTCGGCGAGCGCAGCGCCCACCTGGACGGCGAGCCGCTGGCGCTGACCCGTAAGGAATTCGACCTGCTGGCGTATCTCGCCGCGCGACCCGGGCGGGTAGTGTCCCGCCGGGAACTCTTGGAGGAGGTATGGCGGCAGCCATCGGTCGGCGAGGATCAGACCATCGACGTGCACCTGTACTGGCTCCGCCGAAAGATGGGCGAGTCCGCGGCGAAGCCGCGCTACCTGCGCACCGTGCGGGGGGTCGGATTCCGGCTGGTGGCACCGGACTGAGGACGGCGCTGGCCCTGCTCACGGCCGGCATGTGCAGCCTCGTCGCGCTCGCGTTCCTGATCCCGCTCGGGTTGAGCCTGCGCGAGCAGAGTCGGGAGGAGGCGATCGCCGACGCGGCCCGGCGCAGCGCGCTGGTGACCGGGGCGCTGGCGGTGAGCACGGACCCGGCGGTGGTGGAACGCGCCGTCGTGGCCAGTGGTGACGGCGCGTCGACCCGGCCGGTGGTGCACGGGCTGGGGTTGGACGAGTCCGCCGGCCGCGCCAGCGGCAGCGACCTGGACCGGGCCCGCGCCGAGCGGCGTTCGCTGGTCACCGACGTCGACGGCGGGGTGGTCCGGCTCGACCCGGTGGTCCTCGGCGACCGGACGGCAGTGGTCGAGGTGTTCGTGGCGGACTCGACGTTGGGCGAGGGCGCCGGCGGCACCTGGCTGTTGCTGTTCGGGGTGGGCGCGGCGATGGCCGGCGCGGCGGTGCTGGTGGTCGACCGGGTGGCCGCCCGCGCGGTGGACGCCACCCGAGGTCTGGTCAAGGCCGCCCTGTCGATCGGCGACGGCGATCTGGGCGTACGCGTGGAGCCGACCGGCCCTCGTGAGCTGGCGGAGGCCGGGTACGCCTTCAACCGGATGGCCGACCGGCTGGACGCGGCGCGCACCGACGAGCGGGAGCTGGTGGCCGACCTGTCCCACCGGCTGCGGACGCCGTTGACGGTGCTGCGGCTGGACGCGGAGGCGCTGGAGTCCGACGACACCAGCGTGGGCTCGTTCAGCCCGGCCGAGCTGGACCGGCTGCGGGGCATCCGGCGGATCCGGCAGGCGATCGTCACCCTCGAAGGTGAGATCGACGTGCTGATCAAGACCACCCGCAAGGCCGTGGCCCACGAGGCCGGTCCGGCGATGTGCGACGTCAGCGAGGTCGTCCGGGACCGGATGGTGTTCTGGGCGGCGCTCGCCGGTGACCAGAACCGGCCACACCGGGTCAACGGCGCTCAGCTGCGCATCCCCGCGCCCGTGCCACGCGCCGAGCTGGCCGCCGCGCTGGACGCGGTGATCGGCAACGTCTTCCGCTACACCCCGCAGGGAACGGCGTTCGAGGTGGCCGTGTCCCGCCGCGACGGGTACGTGGCGATCCGGATCGACGACGCCGGCCCGGGGATCGCCAACCCGGACCGGGCGCTGCGGCGGGGCACCAGCGACCAGGGCTCGACCGGGCTCGGCCTGGACATCGCCAAGCGGGTGGCGTTGCAGGCCAACGGCTCGGTCAGCATCGACCGGGCCCGGTTGGGCGGCGCCAGCGTGGTGATGCTGCTCGCCGACCCGGAGGCGACGCCCCGGCAGGTCAACCGGTTCGGCCTCGTGGGCCGGATGGCGCGCGACGCCCGGGACCAGAAGACGAGCGGCCGTCGCTGGCCCCGCCAGCGCCCCACCGACGACTGAGCAGCGCCCCACCGACGACTGAGCAGCGCCGCGCAGGCGACTAAAACACCTCCGACCGATCGGCCGACGGGGGCGCTCCGATCGGCTGAGCGGACCGGGGCTGTGCGGCGGCGCAAGTCTTCCTTAGATCGCGGTTAACGACGGCGGTCGGAGGCCCGCGGGCTGACAGGATCAGAGCACGAACCCACCAGTTCCACCGGCCAGCGCACCGCGCACCCACACCGCCGGTGGAGCCGCGCGCGCGGCGGGAGTCTCAGGTCCCCCCCCCCCCACCCCCCCCCCCCGCGCCCCCCCCACCCCCGCGGCCCCCCCCCCCCCGCGCGGTAGGAAGAGGGGGGGGTTGGGGAAGAGGGGTGTGG
>NZ_JBFAPG010000567.1:0-3696 GCF_040675595.1 Micromonospora sp. NPDC049580 | reverse complement strand
CATGGCGGTGCGTATCTCGCCGAGCTGGGGGAGCAGCAGGTGCACAATCAACCCCAGGACCAGCAGCTCCAGGACCGCGCGGCGGCTGATCCGGACCACCTTCGCCGCCGGGCGGTCACGGTCGGGGCAGCGCCGCAGGATCTCCTGGCGTAGGCAGGTCAGCATGCCGGGGTGGCCGCGCAGGGCGGCACGGCCGGCGCGCGAGAGCACCGGAGGTTGCAGGAACGGCACGCTGTCCGCGACCGCCGCGACGCCCAGGCGGTCGATCGCCCCGGCGACCACGCTGGCCGGGTCGACCCGCGTGGACACAGTGACCATCAGCTCGACGACGTCGCGGGCCTGCTGCTCGGCCGAGGCGTCGTCGGTGCCGAAGCCCAGGTCAACCAGGTAGGCGCGGTCCCGGCCGACGAGCACGTTCGCGGCGCGCAGGTCGCGGTGCGCGATGCCCGCCCGGTGCAGGTGGGCCAGCTGTTCCCAGGCGTCGCGCACGGCGGCGAGCGGGACCGGCCCGACGACGGCGTGCAGCGGGGCGGCGTCGATGAACTCCTGCACCAGTACGGCGTCGCCGCCGGGCATGGCGGCGGTCGTGACGACGGCCGGTATCCGGACGCCGGCGCGCTCGGCCAGCAGGGTCAGACACGTTTCGTGTTCGCTCTGCTGGCGGGCGCTCAGGTACGGCGGTGTGTCGGCCACGTGGCGGTAGCGCACCCGTCGGTAGAGCTTGTAGAACCAGTCCGCGTCGCGCTGCTCACCGCCGGTCACCTTGACGAACAGTCGCCGCCCGTCGGTGGTGACCGCCTGCCACGGCTGCGAGCCGCGGGCGTCGCCGTGGATCGGCGCCCACCGTGCCACGTCGATCCCGCGCCGCCGCAGCGCCGCCCGCAGAGGGGGCACCGACCGTTGCGGTCCAACCTCGCCGACCACGAGCCGGGTCAGACACACCGCGAGCCAGCCGACGAGGAAGCCACCGACCACGTCCACCGGCAGGTGCGCCCCGACGTGGATCCGCGCGACGGCGACCAGCCCGATCACCGCCCAGGCCGCGCGGCGCCATCGGGGCCCGCCGGCCCGCGCCGCGACGAGCGCCAGGGCCGTGGCGACCGCGACGTGTCCCGACGGGTACCCGAAGCGCCCGGTGATCGTCTCGCGCAGGACCACGTCGGCGAGCAGCGCCGCCGGGCGCTGCCGGGCGACCGCGGCCTTGACGGCGACCGCGAGCCAGTACGCCAGGTTCCCGGCCAGCAGGAGACTCCACGCCGTGCCGATCCGGCGTGCGACGACGGCTGCCGCGGCGGCGACGAACACCGCCGGGTACGAGCCGAGCTGCATGACCAGTACCAGGACCGGGGCCAGCCCGGCGGGAAGGTGATTGAGAAGGGCGAACAGGTCCCGCTCCCACGGCGGCACCGGACGGCTGCGGATGGCGGCGCTCAGCGCTGCCAGCAGGCCGGTCGAGACGGTCAGGCTGACCAGCAACACCGGCGACGGGCGATGCGTTCGCGCTCCCACCGGTCCTCGGCCGCCCCTCATCCGGCGCAGTGCCTCCGTCGACCCGAACCCTACGGATCGCCCGCTCACCGCGTGGCCTTTCTCGTCACCGGTCAACCCGTTGGGGGTGACAATCAGCGGGTGGACAGGGCGGTCGGCGGTGCTGGTCGGGCTGCCGCCGCTCCTCGTCCTGACGCTGGTGATCGTCCAGCCGGCCCTGGAGTCCTCGACCCTGCTCGGGTTGGTCGTGCTCGGCGAGACGGCGATCCTGATCGGCGGGCTGGTGGCACTGTCAGCGCCCGGTGGATTGACCTGCGGCGAGCAGCCGCTTGATCTCTGCGGCGGCCGGATGAGCCGGTGCGACGGCCAGAAAACGCCGCAGCGTCTGCTCCGCCTCGGAGGACCGGGAATCCGGCTCGCGGGCCAGGACCTCTCGGGCGGTTCGTTGCGCGCCGCTGCCGTCGCCGGCCCGCAGCAGCGCGAAGGCGAGCCGCAGCCGGATCCCATCGTCGGGCCGGTCCCGCAACGCCTCCTGGTACATCTCCCGGCCGTCTTCGGTGCCGCGGCGGCGAGCTACTCCGCGGCCTACGCGTACCTGGGACGTGTCCGCTGTCCGACCCGAGCGTCGTCCTGGTCAAGGCTGGACGATGCACATCCCGCCGGGGGCGGGCCGGTCCATTCCGGTCAGGGCGTCGGGCACCTCGGCGAGCCCGATGGTGCGGGTGATCAGCTCGGCGGGGCGCAGCACGCCGGCGGTGACCAGCCGGAGCAGTTCCGGGTAGGCGTGCGCGGCCATGCCGTGGCTGCCCCGCAGCTCCAGCTCGTACGCGATCACCAGGTCCATCGGCAGGGCCGGGCGGCCCTGGGCGGCGGGGAGGAGGCCGACCTGCACGTGCCGCCCGCGCCGCCGCAGGCTCTCGATCGAGGCGGTGCAGGTGGCGTGGCTGCCCAGGGCGTCGAGCGACAGGTGGGCGCCGCCGCCGGTCACCTCCCGGACGGCCGCGGCCACCGCGCCGGGCCCGGTGAGGGCAGAGCCGTCCAGACACACCGCGGCCCCGAAACGGCGGGCCAGCTCGAGCGCGCCGGGGGCGACGTCGACCGCCACCACCTGCGCGCCGTAGGCCGCGGCGATCATCACCGCGGACAGCCCCACGCCGCCGCAGCCGTGCACCGCCACCCACTCGCCCGCGGCGACCCGCCCCTGGCCGACCACCGCGCGGAACGCCGTGGCGAACCGGCAGCCGAGCGCCGCCGCGGCCGGGTAGCCCAGCTCGTCGGGGAGCCGGACCAGGTTGACGTCGGCGTGCTGCACGGCCACGTACTCGGCGAACGAGCCCCAGTGGGTGAAGCCGGGCTGCGTCTGCCGCTCGCAGACCTGCTGGTCGCCGGAGAGGCAGGCCGGGCACTGCCCGCACGCGCAGACGAACGGCACGGTGACCCGGTCGCCGGGGTGCCAGCCGCGTACACCGGCGCCGACCGCCGTGACCACGCCGGCGAACTCGTGGCCGGGCACGTGCGGCAGGCGGACGTCCGGGTCGTGCCCCTGCCAGCCGTGCCAGTCGCTGCGGCACAACCCGGTCGCCTCGACCCGGATGACGGCGCCCCCGGGCGGCGGCACCGGGTCCGGGACGTCGCGGACCTGGGGCCGGACACCGAACTCGTCGAAGATCACGGCACGCATGCGCCGCATCCTCACATGCGCCGGCCACCGCGCCCGACGGGGGGGGACCGAGCGGGAAATCGCGGGGATGGTGGCAGGGTGACGGCCGACGACCACCGGGGCGACATCATCGAGATCGGCGCGTGATGGCCATCGACACGGTCGCCGGCTGGATGGCGCGTGCCGTGCCCCGGGCCAGCGCCCGGGAATTTGGCTACCGCCCCCCGAGATGCACTGGTGCCTCGACTCGGCGGACTGGCCGAGCCTTCGCGGGCTGCACCCGAACATCTCGGAGGTGTCGGAGCTGCGGTCACCGCGGGGCCGGGGTCCGCTGGGGTGGCTGCCGGCGAACGTCCACCGGATCCCGGTCCTGCGCGGGCGGCGCGCCGGCGTGGTCCGCCTACGGTTCGGACGGGGACGGGTCGGCCGCTGATCGCTCGCTCTGCGCGGTCCGGTCAGCTGCTTGCCGCCCCAGCGGACCCCGGCCCCGCGGTGACCGCAGCTCCGACACCTCCGAGATGTTCGGGTGCAGCCCGCGAAGGCTCGGC
>NZ_JBFAPG010000566.1:0-3723 GCF_040675595.1 Micromonospora sp. NPDC049580 | reverse complement strand
CGCGCGCGGCCCTGCGGCAGGCGCAGCGGCTGACCCAGAGCGATCGGCGCACCGACCGGAACCTCCGCTGGACCGCCGTCGATGTTTTTCTCACCGACCGGCCTGTACGCAGCCTTGACGAGCTGTTCAACGAGTTGAGTGTCGTTCTCGTCCAGCAGGGACTCACGCCGGGCGACCATGTGCGCTTCGTGAGTCAGCTGACCCGACAGGGATGGCGGATGTTGGAGGACGGTGATGGTGCGGAGGCGAAGAAGGCCTTCGTCAACGCCATCACGTGGATCAACAAGAACGTTCCGCCCTCCGAACCCACGGATCCACAGGGAAAAATCAAGATTCGGCGTGCGGACCAACTGCGTTGGCTGGCGATCGTCAACGCAGTCAACGGCATGGCCGCTGCTGTCGCCGCAGCGCCGTCGGAGACGCTCGACGATGACCAACACGAGATGACGTCGGTGGCGGTCGAGGCGGCCGGTCTACTCGGCCAGCCGCTGGTCCAGGCGCACCTGCTGAGATCCCTCGCGATCATCAGCCACCGTCGCGGAGATGCCGCCGATCGGGTAGCCGGCCTGCTCCGTCGTGCACGAGACGTCGCCGACCACCGGGCACACGTACTGGCCGACGGACACCACCTGGCCGTTTGGGCCCGGCACCGCCAGAACGTCGCGCAGTCCCTGTGGGATCTCGTCGGGATCGATGAACCCGAACCGCAGCGGCCAGGCGGCGATACTGCCGGAAGGCTCTTCGTTCGCCTCGCCGCCGACCGCTCAGAGACGTTCGGCGTAGCGCGAGATCGGCTCATCACCCCACCTGAGCCGTCACACCAGGCACCACCCGAAGCTGTCTCGGACCCACCTCCCATACCTCAAGCTCCGGTGTCCCCGACCCCCATCGTGAACGCCGCACCGGAAACCACGTCCGCCGCTGCGGAGCCGGTCTGGCTGGCGAGCCTGATCGCTGAAACCGGAGGCCGTTGCTGGACCCTCGCCCTCGCCGTGGAGACAGCCCGTGATCTCGGGCATCGCCATGTCGGCCTGGAACACGTCCTGCTCGCCACTCTCTCCGACGGCGGATGCGCCTACCTGATGACGCCACTGGGCGCTCCGCTCAGCGCGGTACGACAGACGACTGCCTCCTGGTACGCCTCCGGCGTCGACCCGCCGACCGAAGCTGAACCGGCCCTGTGGCCGCTCGCCCGCTCCGCTCTCGCGGTCGCCCGCGGGGTCGGTGAGACCCGGGTACGCCCGGCCCACCTACTGCTGGCCCTGCTGGCCGACACTCACGGTAGCGGCGCGGCGGCCCTCGTCCGGCACGGGGTGGACCTCGAAGAGGCGTCTGCCCGAATCAGAGCCGACCTGCTCGATCCTGTACGGGAAACCCTGCTCGCACCGCTGTTCGCCGCAGGCCGCGCGGCCGCCGCGCATCGGCTGACGCTGCCCGCCTGGCTCGCAGTCGGCGCCGCGCTCGACCTGGCCGCTGACACGCCCGCAGCCATCCTCGACCCCGATCACCTTCGGGCGGCACTACATACGCCACCCGCGCAGCCGAACCAGGACCGCAGTCTCGTTCGGTTGGGATGCCAGGCCCGCGGCGTCCTGGCGGCGGCACGGCACACCGCCGACCACGACGGCAGTTGGGGTATCGAGGTATCCCACCTGCAACAGGCAACCGAAGACGACCCGGGACCAGCACCACCCGGCACCACTCTGCTCACTCGCGCCGCAAGCGCCGTCGCACGTGACCGTCGGTCCCGATGGACCGGCCCGGAGGACATAGCCATGGCCGGGACCGACCATGGGCGGCCGTTAGCCGATCCGGTACCCGTCCTCACTCCACAGGCACGGCGGATGCTGCCGACTCACCACCTAGCGCGGAGCGTGGAATGAGGCGCTGCCGACACCACCCGACGGCAGTGCGTCGTGCCGCCCAGATAGAGGACACGGGACGGCTCGCCGAGGCGCTCGACGCATACCTGGAGATCCTCGCTCAGCACCCGATCCGTACCCGATGCCGCTGGCCGGTCGCCCTAGCCGCCGCCCACCTCGCCTACCTGCTCGGCTGCTACGAGCTCGCCCGGCGGCTTGCCGGCGCGGCCCACGATGACTCACCCAGCCGCGGGCGCGGCGAGGCGGAAGCGCGGATTCTGCTGGCGCTAACCCAAGCGCGCGACGGCGAACTCGAGTCGGCCGCCGTGCTCCTGGACAAGGCGGCCACCGAGGTGCGCCGCCCGGGCGCGCGCATCACGCGTGCCCTGACGAACGCGCGCACCGTCGTGGCAGTGCTCGCCAGCACACCGCCGCCTGCCATGCAGGCCAGCGGCGGTGACCCGATCGAACGCGCGTCAGCTGGCCTCGAACGAGCATCGGCAATGCTGGCCAAGGAACAGTACGCGAAAGCGGAACGGGAATTGGCCGACGTCCGTGGTCTGCTGTCCAGCAACGGCGGGACGCTCGAACGGATTCTCTGGTCCCTGGCCGTCGTCGGGCACGCCGGCACGAGCGAGACTTCCAGCACTGACACTGAGCTTGCCGCATCCATCCTCGTCCGGGCCGGCCTCGCTCCCCAAGCGACGCGGCTCGTTCCCGACCGGCATCGCAGCTCGGAGATCTGCTGGTACTCGCAGGCGAATCTAATCGGAGACTGGGCCAAGGCCGCGCAACAGGTCGGCGGGTGGTTGACCGACGAGGACACCCGCACCCTGTTAGACCGCATTCAGACCATCTATGGCGGCCTAGGCAAGACCGACCCGAACAACTTCGCTGACGCGGACATGCGCGCGCTGCGGAGCGTCTCGCTGCACGCCGCCCGCATCGGGCGCCGTGACCTGGCCATGGGCGCCTCGGCGATCAGCCTGCGTCTGGCCCGGGCACGATATGCGAACACTGGTAGAAGATCCTGGAACGAACTGGCATGGGCCCTGGTTCGACGATCCTGGTGCCTGGACGATGCGGGCCTCGTCCGCGAACAGCGCGCGGCCCTTGCCGAAGCTGCTGAGCTCTTCCGTCATCACGGGGTGGACGGCAGCGATCGCGGCACCTGCCGCGATCTCTACAAAAAGATCAGACAACTGCACGAGCAGCACGGGGAGTGGAACGCCGCTGCAGCCGTCGCTGTGCACACCGAGCAGATACTCAACGACGATGCGCTGCCGGCGATCGACGCCGCCCTCGATGACGCGCAGCACCGGGCGCGACGAGCCGGCGCGGAGACGGCTGGCACGCAAATCGACCAGGAACGCATCGAGGTGCTGCGGCTGATGGCGAGCAGCGATCCTGGGACGTACGCGACCCGCTATCTCGCTCTGCTGCTCACCGCCCCTGGCGCAAAACCGACGACCACTCATGCGGTCGGAGAGGCGCTCAGCTTCCTCGCGCGACTCCTCGATGAACGCCGCCGGCTGGATGGGCCGGCGCTGGCCCGAGTCGTGCTGAACGGTGCCCGCCGGTGCGCCGAACTCGCACCCCGGCGAACCCTCGACCTGCTCGGGCACGCAGATGCACAGCTCGGCCTGCACCCAGACGCCGAGTTCCACCACGTCCGCGCGGCTTGCCTCACCGCTCTCGGCCGTGGTGACGACGCCGCGGACAGCTTGCGCGCGGAGTTCAGGGCGCTATTGGCCTCCCGTTGTGACAACGACGAGTTCCGCAGTCGCGCGGCACAGATCGCGGACGAGCTATGGCGGGCTGAACGACCGGAAAACGCCGTCTCCGTGCTGGACGCGGCGAT
>NZ_JBFAPG010000565.1:0-3726 GCF_040675595.1 Micromonospora sp. NPDC049580 | reverse complement strand
GGCACGAGGATCGTTCCGCCCAGTTCGGCGGCGCGGGCGGCGGCGGCGTCCGCGTCGGTCACCGCGAAGTACACCGTCCAGTACGCCGGGAGGTCAGTGGACCAGACCCTCGATGCCGTCGTCCACCCGGACGAACGCGCCGAACGGCACCAGCTTGGTGACCTTACCCGGCACGATCTGCTGGATCGCGTGGGTGCGGGCGAACTGCCGCCACGGGTCCTCCTGCGTCGCCTTCAGCGACAGCGAGACGCGCTCGCGGTCCAGGTCGACGTCCAGAACCTCGACCTCGACCTCCTGGCCGACCTCGACGACCTCGGACGGGTGGTCGATGTGCTTCCAGGACAGCTCGGAGACGTGCACCAGACCGTCGACGCCGCCGAGGTCCACGAAGGCGCCGAAGTTGACGATCGAGGACACGACGCCCTTGCGGACCTGGCCCTTCTGCAGCTTGTTGAGGAACTCGGTGCGCACCTCGGACTGCGTCTGCTCCAGCCAGGCCCGGCGGGACAGGACCACGTTGTTGCGGTTCTTGTCCAGCTCGATGATCTTGGCCTCGAGCTCACGCCCGACGTACGGCTGCAGGTCGCGCACGCGCCGCATCTCGACCAGGGACGCGGGCAGGAAGCCGCGCAGCCCGATGTCCAGGATGAGGCCACCCTTGACTACCTCGATGACCGAGCCGCGGACGACACCGTCCTCGTCCTTGATCTTCTCGATCGTGCCCCAGGCCCGCTCGTACTGCGCCCGCTTCTTGGAGAGGATCAGACGACCCTCCTTGTCCTCCTTCTGGAGGACAAGGGCCTCGATGTGGTCACCAACCGTCACAACCTCGGCGGGGTCCACGTCGTGCTTGATCGACAACTCCCGAGAGGGGATGACACCCTCGGTCTTGTAGCCGATGTCGAGCAGGACCTCGTCCCGATCGACCTTGACGACGGTGCCTTCGACAATGTCGCCGTCGTTGAAGTACTTGATGGTCTCGTCGATCGCGGCGAGGAATGCCTCCTCGGAACCGAGATCGTCGTGGGTGACCCGGGTGGCGCTCGAGGGGGCCTCGATGCTGCTCGTCATGTGGGCGGTTGCTCCGGTCGGATGGGTTGTCACAGCAGGCTGGTGTCGCGGTGACCTGTTCGCGCCAGCGGATCCGTCGCCGGGCACACCGAACGATCACCTAGTGGGATCATGATGTGCTCCGTCGACCGCGCACCTGCTCCCTGCCGAGACACACGATCCGCGAGCGCATCGTCTAGCCTACCGTGCGCATTACCACAGCGTGCAAGCCCTCCCGACTCGTCGCCGCACCATGACCTGCGAAAGCCGAACAATCGCCCGGAAACGACCCCTCCTGTCTCGTACGTCACAGGGGCCCCAGGCGCCCCGCTGGGCGGGCCGGCCGGACGGGCCGCGCGCCACGCCTCATCGACGTGGTTTGCGGAAAATCAGCGCTTCCCACCGGCCCGGGCACCACGACTTCGCGGAAACCGAGTCGATCAGGCCGCGCCGCCGCCCCCATCGGGTTGACCGGGGCCTAGCGTGGGCGCGTGGATGACGACAGCCGGGTGACCCGGCGCCGGGTGGGTGACGCCGAGGCCCGGCGGGCCAACCGCGGCTGGTGGGACACCGACGCCGACGACTACCAGGCCGAGCACGGGGGGTTCCTCGGCGACGTGGACTTCGTCTGGTGTCCGGAGGGGCTGCGCGAGGCCGACGCCCGCCTGCTCGGCGACGTGTCGGGGCGGCGGGTGCTGGAGGTGGGTTGCGGCGCCGCGGCCGCCGCCCGCTGGCTCGCCACCCAGGGCGCGCGTCCGATCGCCTTCGACCTGTCCGCCGGCATGTTGCGGCACGCCGCGCAGGCCGCCGACCGCACCGGGGTACGCGTACCGCTGGTGCAGGCCGACGCGCTCGCCCTGCCGTTCGCCGACCGTTCGTTCGACCTGGCCTGCACGGCGTTCGGCGCGATCCCCTTCGTGGACGACTCGGCGACCCTGCTCGCCGAGGTGCACCGGGTGCTGCGCCCGGGCGGCCGGTGGGTGTTCTCCGTGACCCACCCGATGCGCTGGATCTTCCTCGACGATCCCGGCGAGGGCGGTCTGACGGCCGTGCACTCGTACTTCGACCGCTCCCCCTACGTCGAGCAGGACGAGACCGGCGTCGCCACCTACGTCGAGCAGCACCGCACCCTCGGCGACCGGATCCGCGAGCTGGTCGGCGCCGGGTTCCGGCTGCTGGACCTGGTCGAGCCGGAGTGGCCGGAGGGACACGAGGGGATCTGGGGGCAGTGGAGCCCGCTGCGCGGACGGCTCTTCCCCGGCACCGCCATCTTCGTCACCGAGAAGCCGCTCGATTGACCGCGTCGCACCCGTGGTCCGACCTGCATACCATCGATCGCCGGTAGGCTCGGCTGCATGAGCGCCGAGCCCATCCCGACATCACCTGGCCCCTGGTGTCCGGATCCGATGCGGCAGCAGCGTGCCGACTACACGCTGGAGGACCTGCTCGCCCTGCCGGACGACGCCCCCCGCGTCGAACTCGTCGACGGAGTTATCCAGGTGACCCCCTCCCCCACCCTGGGCCACCAGAACATCTCCAGCCTGTTGTGGCTCTGGCTGCACAGCCACGCACCGCAGCACCTCGGCGCCGCCCAAGCCATCGGTGTCAAGCTCAGCCACAACACGAGCCGACAGCCCGACGTGCTGTTGCACCGTGCCGGCGTGGCGTCCGTCCATTCCATCCTGCAACCGAAGGATGTGGTGCTCGCCGTCGAGGTCGTTTCGCCGGGCACGCGGCGGATCGACCGGTTCGCCAAGCCCGGGGAGTACGCCGCCGCCGGCATCGCGTTCTACTGGCGGATCGAGCAGGACCCGGTGCACGTGTACGCGTACCGGATCGGCGACCGGGTCGGGCCGGGCGGTGAGCGGCAGTACGAGCTGGTCGCCGACGGGCCTGACGTGATCGAGCTGACTGAGCCGTTCGACATCAAGCTGCCCATCGCCGAGATCACCCCGTAGCCGTTTCACCCCGACCGGGTCGGGTAGCCGAGGCGCATGGCCGAGCAGAGGTTCCACACGGGCGACCACGTCTCCTGGTCGGCCCACGGAAGCCGCGCGTACGGCGTGGTGCAGGAGGAGATCACCGACCGGATTCGGATCCGGGGGCGGGCCGTGAACGCGGCTCCCGACGACCCGCAGTACCGGGTCCGCAGTGACGGTACGGGCCGCGACGTGGCCCACCGACCGGAGGCGTTGCGCCATGAGCAGAGGTGACGACGGCCGGGACACCTACCGGGAGTTCACCGAGGCGGTGAACATGAAGCCCCGTGAGTTGTCGACCTGGCTGGAGACCGACGAGTCGAAGCAGGTCGGCTGGCACAAGGGTGGCCGCTCCGGCGGTGGCGAGTCCGTCGGCCACGACTCGGGTCGGAAGATCGTCGACTTGCTGCGTCGAAAGCGCGCCGACCTGTCCGAGGGCGACTACAAGCACATGCGCAAGGTGGTCGGCTACGTCCGCCGGCACATGGCCCAGCGCCCCTCTGGCGACGTCCGCGACACCAAGTGGCGCTGGTCCCTCATGAACTGGGGCCACGACCCCATGAAGTAACCCAGCGACCAAGGATCACTTTCAAGATCACATTAAGGGCGAGGCCGGCGACCCCGACCAGGGCGACCCGGTCGGGGTTCCGGGGCAGCCCGACCCGCGCAGGGATCAAGCCTGACCGCCCGGAGCGGT
>NZ_JBFAPG010000564.1:0-3731 GCF_040675595.1 Micromonospora sp. NPDC049580 | reverse complement strand
GGTGGTGTGGCGGGGATGGATCAGGCGGTGAAGCGGACCTTGCGACGACGCACCAGGAGGACGGCCACCGCACCCGCGGCGAGCAGCAGCAGACCGGCGGTCGCCGCCGCCGCGATCGGCGAACCGGTCAGCGGCAGGCCGCCACCGTTGCTCGCCGGCGAGGTGGACGGCGCCGGGCTGGCCGGCTGCGCCGAGTCCGACGGCGTGGCCGACGGGGTGGTCGGCGAGGCCGACGCGCTCGGGGTCGCCGTCGGGGTGGTCGGCGGCGTCGTGGGGACGGCGGTGAAGGTGGCCGCCGCCTGGGTGGTGACGGTGGCGCCGGTGCTGCCGCCGAGGATCAGCTTCTGCGCCTTCTTGGCGCCGGTGAACAGGAACACCCGGCCGAAGGAGACCGAGTCCTGCGCGGTCAGGGTCACGTTGACCGCGCCAGCGGCCTCAGCGGCCAGCCAGAACTGCCCGCCGTTGGTGGTCGTGGTGACCGGCTTGCCCTCGGCGTCGACGGCGGTGCCGCCGGTGGCCGCCACGGTGATGGCGCCCGCCGGGCCCTTCACCGTGAACGGACCGGCCTTGCCGCCGACCGTCGCGGTGGCGCTGGCCGGGTCGACGGACAGCTCGGCACGCGGCTCCGGCTGGTCGGTGGCGTTCTTGATGAGGTAGTCACGGACCTTCGTGATCACCTCGTACTGGTTGCGGGCCTGCAGGTCCTTCTCCCAGGCGCCCAGCTCGATGCCGTCGCTGAAGTGCCAGACGGCGGTCTGGGTGCCGAAGTAGAGCAGCGTCTCCAGCTGCTTCTTACCGACCTTCGTCTCCACGCCGGCGGCGGCGAGAAGCGCGGTGGAGTCGGCGTTCGGGTAGCCGTGGGTGAGCACCCACTGGACCTTGCCGAGGTTCCGCACCTCGGACTCGTCCCAGCTGCCCTCCTCGTACTTGCCGTCGAGCTTCACGCTGGTGTGGTAGTCGATGCAGAACGCCGGCACCAGCTTGCCGTCGATCTTCAGAGCGAGCGCAGACGTGGTGCGCGTCTTGCCGTCGAGCTTCAGGGTGACCTCGGTGCCATCGACCACCTTGGCCACACCGGTGGCCGGAGCAGCGGCTGCGGCACCCGCCACGCCGAGCGCCAGCGCGCCGCCGGCGACGGCCGCCAACGCGACCCGCGCCCAGTGTCGTCCTCGTTGTCCCAACATCAAGATTGGTACCTCTCCCCCAGGGGTGACCCGCTACCGCGGGCACGCGTAAGCCGCCGCCTCCGCGGGATGCCAACACCCACGCGCGGAAACGGGACCGGGGCAGTATGGGACGACGGGTGATCGTTTGTCAGCCCCGCCCGGCGGCATCCGTGGCATCTGCCCGAAATGCCGGGGCGGAGGAATAGATCACACGAGCCGGCGGTCCGCCGCCCAGCGGGACAGTTCGTAGCGGTTGGACATCTGGAGCTTGCGCAGCACGTTCGACACGTGCGTCTCCACCGTCTTGATGGAGATGAACAGCTCCTTGGCGATCTCCTTGTACGCGTACCCCCGGGCGAGCAGGCGCAGCACCTCCCGCTCCCGGTTGGTGAGCTGGTCCAACTCGGGGTCGGCCACCGGGGCGTCCGGCCGGGCCGCGAAGGCGTCCAGCACGAACCCGGCGAGCCGGGGGCTGAACACCGCGTCACCGTCGGCGACCCGACGGATCGCCGCGGTCAGCTCGTCCGGGGAGATGGTCTTGGTGACATACCCCCGGGCGCCGGCCCGGATCAACCCGATCACGTCCTCCGCCGCGTCGGAGACGCTCAGCGCCAGGAACTTGACCTGCGGATGGCTGCGCCGCATCGCCTCCAGCACGGCGCGGCCACCGCCGTCGGGCATGTGTACGTCGAGCAGCACCACGTCCGGGACGGTGGCGGCGATCCGGGTGACCGCCTCGGCCACCGTGCTCGCCTCACCCACCACCTCGACATGGGCGCCCAGCTCGGCACGCACCCCGGCACGGAACATCGCGTGGTCGTCGACCAGGAAAACCCGCAGGCGTTCCGGGCGGCTGGTCGCCGGGTCGAGGTGCTCCATCGGCTGCTCGGCCATGGTCATTTGTTCCTCTCCGCTGCGGACGAGTCCCGGGAGATCGGCAGGATCAACCGGACCTCGGTCCCCTCCCCCGGGCCGGACCGGATCTCGGCCCGTCCGCCGTGCCGCTTCATCCGTCCGATGATCGAACCGCGTACGCCGTGCCGGTGGTCCTCCACCGTATCCGGATCGAAGCCCTTGCCCCGGTCCCGGACGAAGACGCTGACCTGATCGGGCTCCACCTCGGCGTAGAGCGACACGGTCTGCACGCCGGCGTGCCGGGCCGCGTTCACCAGCGCCTCCCGCGCGGCGGCGACCAGCGCGCCGACCTTCTCGTCAGTCTCCCGGTCGCCCACCACCACGGTCTCCACCGTGATCGCGAAGGTGTCCTCGACCTCGGCGGCGGCCTGCTCCAGGGCGGCCGCGAAGCGCTCGCTCGGTGACGCCGTGGGCTTGTAGAGCCAGTTGCGCAGCGAACGCTCCTGCCCCCGGGCCAGCCGCTGCACCGTCTTGACGTCGCTGGCGTTGCGCTGGATCAGCGCCAGCGTGTGCAGCACCTGGTCGTGCACCATCGCGGCCAGCTCGGCCCGCTCCTGCTCGCGGATGCGCCCCTCGCGCTCCGCGCGGAGCTGGCTGTACGTCCGCCAGAGCACCGGCGCGGTGACCACCCCGACCCCGGCCAACCCGACCAGCGCGAAGATCACCCCGTTGATCACCGCGTCGAAGTTCTGTGCCGGCGAGTAGACCGCCGCGACACCGATGATGCCGACCGCGACCAGCACCCCGCCGCCGATGAACCGGAGGACGAAGGCCCGCCGGTCGCTCTCCTCGACGACCGCCCCGAGCCACGGGACCGGCATCGTGTCGCCCCAGCGCCGTCGCCGCTCGGGCGCCGACTGGTGCCAGATGACCCCGGCGCCGACCGCGATGATGGCCACCAGCCAACCGGCGGTGCCCGCCGCGCCGACCGAGTCGAAGACCATCACCTGGATCAGCAGGACACCGAGCCCGATCCCGACGAACGGCAGGAGCTGGGCCACGTCGCGCCGGGGCGGCACCGCGGTGTCACCGGGGCGCAGCGGCACCACCGCCCAGAAGGCCGCGTAGAGCAGCAGTCCGAGCCCGCTCAGCCCGAGCAGCACCATGAACGCCACCCGCACGCGCAGCACCGAGATGCCGAGATGGTCGGCGATACCGGCGGCGACGCCAGCGGCCATCCGATGCTCGGGGGCGCGGTACAGGCGCGGAGGCGGGGTCACGGTGCTGATCGCAGGCTCCCTGGTCACGGTGGTGGGCTGTCCGGAGGTCGGTGAGTCCGATCGTCACACGCTGCGGCGTCCGCCGACCACGGGGACGCCCCCGACATTCCGGCCGCCCGGATCTCAGGGTGGGGTCAGGGTCGGGTCCTGAGGCCGTTCGGGCGACGCGGGCAGCAGGATCGAGGCATGACCGAGGAAGCTGCCCCGCCGCCCCGCCCCGGGTCGGCACAGCCGGGCGGTTCAGCACCGCCCGCACCAGCCGGGACGCCCGCCGGCTGGACCGAGCCCACCACGTTCGGCCCGACCGCCGACACCGGCCCGACCGCCGAACCGACACCGGGCGCGTACGAGCCTCCGAGCGCGAGCTACACGCCCGGCGCCGGCTACACGCCCGGCACGGGCCAGGGACCCGCCGCGGGCTACGCGCCCG
>NZ_JBFAPG010000563.1:0-3735 GCF_040675595.1 Micromonospora sp. NPDC049580 | reverse complement strand
GCTTGCCGCGACGGGGCCGGCTCGATCTCGTACGGGCTCGGACAGCTCGGCCCGGGTGGACGTCGGGGATCGCCCGCGGTCAGGCGATCGTGCAGGTCGCGCCGTTGAGAGTGAACGAACTCGGTCGGGCGGTGTTGCCGGTGTGGGTGGCCTGGAAGCCGATGGTGACCGATCCGCTCGGCGGGATGCTGGCGTTGTAGGCGACATTCCGGGCCGTCACCTGGCCGGACGCGGGGGAGTAGGTCGCGTTCCAGCCCGAGGTGACGCTCTGCCCGCCGGGCAGGGTGAAGACGAGCGACCAGCCGTTGACGGCGCTGGCGCCGGTGTTGGTGATGGTGAGGTTCTCGGTCAGGCCGGTGTTCCAGGCGTTGATGGCCACGCTCACGCGGCACGCGCCGGAACTCGGCGGCGGCGTGGTGGGGTTCGGCGGCGGCGTGGTGGGGTTCGGCGGCGGCGTGGTCGGGTTGGGCGGCGGCGTGGTCGGGTTCGGGGGCGGCGTGGTCGGGTTCGGCGGGGCGGTCAGGCCGAAGAAGGCGACGGCGGCAGCGGCCATGCCGCCGGCGGGCAGGCTGTGCCCGGCGCCCTGGATGCTGTACGCCTCGACCTGGACGGTCCCGCTCGCGTCGGCGTACCGACGCCGGTTCCAGTTGGTCTGCGGCGTGTCGGTGGAGGTGGGTGTCTGGCTGAGCCCGAACACGTTGGTCCACTGCTCGATGGTCTCCTGCAGCAGCGAGTACGGCACGAGGGTGTCGCTGGTGCCGTGCCACAACTGCACGCGCGGGCGGGGGCCGGAGTAGCCGGGGTAGGCCTGCCGGACCGCGTCACCCCACTGTTGCGGCGTGCGGTTCATGTTCCCGCCGGTGCACTGGCTGCTCCCGGGCGGATAGTCCGCCGCGTTGGCGAAGCAGTTGTAGGGGACCCCCATGAACGCCGCGCCGGCCTTGAACACGTCGGGGTACAGCGCCAGCATGTGGTTCGTCATCATGCCGCCGGACGAGCTGCCGGTGGCGTACACCCGGTCGGGGTCGCCGCCGTACTGCTGCTGTGCGTAGCGGATCATCGAGATGATCGACACGG
Organism: Micromonospora sp. NPDC049580; assembly: GCF_040675595.1. Taxonomy (NCBI): domain Bacteria; kingdom Bacillati; phylum Actinomycetota; class Actinomycetes; order Micromonosporales; family Micromonosporaceae; genus Micromonospora; species Micromonospora sp. NPDC049580. The sequence goes on along the minus strand of NZ_JBFAPG010000563.1, from coordinate 2,658 downwards.
GGTCGCTGCCGCCGCCGCGGCGCTTGGCGGCATCCGACCAGGTGTCGAAGCAGTTGCCGAAGCCGGCCTGCTGGGTGGCCGTCGGGTAGATCACAATGAACCCGTACCGGTCGGCCTGGGCGGCGAATTCGCTGCCGGAGTAGAAGCCGGGGCCCGACCCTCCGCAGCCGTGCATGGCGACCACGATCGCGGGTCTGGTCGGGCGGGTGTCGGGCACGTAGACGTGCATGCGCATCCGGCCCGGATTGTCGCCGAAGCTGGTCACCTCGGTGAGCGACGCGGCGTACGCGGGCTGGAGCGCGGGTGCCACCAGGCCGGCCGCCGCCAGCGACGTGACCAGGGCGAGCAGCAGTTTCCTTCGGATTTTCACGGGGACGACTCCTTCGATCACCTGTGCGGGTTGCGTGTGGTCGCGGGGCGGTCACGGGTGCGCCCGACTGCCCGTGGTGATCGCGCCTCGCCCACTACGTGTGCTTGCCCGAAGCCCGGCTCCGTGCGGCGTCGCGTAGCAGATAGTGTTCCTCGCGGTCGCCGAAGTGTCAATCGACGTACCTCAATTGCATGCGTGGTCGTGCCCGCCGCGACGGGCCCGGCGGCACGGGCCCTCCGTCTACAGTCGGTGCACCGTCCCTGAGCCGAGCCGGGAGCGCCTGTGGCAAGCCCCTTCACCATCGAGGAGATCTATCCCGACGACGGGGACGACCCGCCGCGGCTGCCCCGGCGGCAGGCCGGCAGCTCGCCGCAGGATCTCGCGGTGACCCTGCTGGCCGACTACACCCTGCGGTACCGCGCGCGGATCCCGTCCGCCGCCCTCGTCGCGCTGCTCGCCGAGGCCGGGGTGAGCACGGCCGGAGCCCGCGCCGCGATCAGCCGCCTGGCCCGTCGGGGTGTGCTGGAGGGCAGCCGGGAGGGACGGCGCAGCTCCTACCGGATCAGCCGCGCCGCCGCCGCGAACCTGTCCAGCGGAGGTAGTTGGATCCTGGCCGCCACCACCGAGGTCACGGCGTGGGACGGATGCTGGACCCTCGTCGCCTTCTCCCTGCCGCAGGATCACAGCACCCAGCGGCGGGCCCTGCGTGGCCAGCTCCGCTGGCTCGGGTTCGCGCCGTTGTACGACGGGCTGTGGATCTCGCCGTACGAACTGGGCGCGCAGGGCAGGGCGAAGCTCGCCCGGTTCACCCTCGGCGCCGTCACGGTGTTTCGCGGGCGACAGGCGGCGCTCGACGCGATCGGCCAGCGCGCTCCCATCGACGCCTGGGACATCGAGGCGATCGGTCGGCACTACGAGGAGTTCCTGCGACGGTGGACGCCCCTGGTGCCGAGGCTGCGATCCGGAGCCGTCGACGGCGCGGCGGCGGTGCGGGCGCGTACCGAGGTCATGGACACCTTCCGCCGGTTTCCCACCCTCGACCCCCGGTTGCCGCTGGACCTGCTGCCGGCGGGATGGCTCCGACGGCCGGCCCGGGAGCTGTTCGAAGCCGTCTACGACGGCCTCGCCGAACCCGCCGCGCGCCACGTCCGGTCGGTCGTCGCACGGTTCGTCGACGGCACGCAGCCCGGCATCCAGGCGCACACCACCGCCGACCTCCTCGCCGGGGTACTCCGTGCGGACCCGGCTCCGGACCCGGGCGGTGCATCGGCGACGGTCGAGAGCTGCGCGACCTGAACGGCAACTGACGGGGTCTCCCCACCGGCGACGAGGTGTGTACCTTGTGGAGAACGCGCAGCGCTGGGGAGGCCGGATGACGTCACACGGTGCAGACCTTTCGGCGGCCGACCGGATCGACACCTCCGTCGCGCACCCTGCCCGTCGGTACAACTACCTGTTGGGTGGCAAGGACAACTTCGCCGCCGACCGGGAGTCCGGCGACGCGCTCGCGGCCGCGATGCCCACCATCCGGCTCTCCGCCGTGGAGAACCGGATGTTCCTGCAACGCACGGTGCGCTTCCTGGCGCAGCACGGCGTCCGGCAGTTCCTGGACATCGGGACCGGCATCCCGACCGCCGACAACACCCACGAGGTCGCCCAGGCCATCGAACCGTCGGCACGGGTGGTCTACGTCGACAACGACCCGATCGTCCTGGCCCACGCCCGCGCGCTGTTGTCCAGCACGCCCGAGGGGCGGACGGCCTACCTCGACGCCGACCTGCGGGAACCGGACAAGATCCTCGCCCATCCCGACCTGCGCACGACACTGGACCTGACCGAACCCGTCGCGCTGATGTTGGTGGCCATCCTGCACTTCATCCGCGACGACGAGGACCCCAAGGGCATCCTCGATCGGCTCATCGCGGCGCTGCCGTCCGGCAGCTACGTGGTCGCCTCGCACGTGACCTGGGAATACCTGCCGCCCGCCGCCATCGCTCAGCTCGAAGCCAACAACCGCGACGGCCGGTTCCAGGCCCGGACGACCGAGCAGTTCGCGGCCCTTCTCGACGGGCTGGAGCTCGTCGAGCCCGGCGTCGTGTCCGTGGCGCGGTGGCACGCCGACGACGCGCCGCAGCCGCGTCCGTCCGTGCAGGACGTGTCGTTCAACGGCGCCGTCGCCCGGGTCCGGTGACGACGACCGCCACCGAAGCCGGTGCCGCGGTCGCTCAGCGGCTCTTCTTCGTCGGCCGTTTGCGCGGTGGCGTCAACAGGTCGGCGATCGCCGCGAT
>NZ_JBFAPG010000562.1:0-3737 GCF_040675595.1 Micromonospora sp. NPDC049580 | reverse complement strand
GACGGTGAATCTTGGACAGTTTCCGTTAGGGCCTAACGGAAACTGTCCAAGATCTCGCCCGACGCCCGACGCCCGACGCCCGACGCCCGACCGCCGACGGGCGGCGGACATCGGGCGGCGGTCAGGTGCCGGCCGTTGGTATGCCCGGCCCGTGACTGACCGCCGATCGGCATGCCGACCTGGGCGGCGCGTGGGCCCGACCGAAATGCGGTCTGTGTGGCACATCGATCCGACCGGCGCCGACCTGGGCGACGCATGAACCCAAGCGGCATGCGGCACCTCGACCCGCGCGGCGCGTCGACCCGGGCGGCGCGTCGACCCGGGCGGCGCGTCGACCTGCGCGGCGCGCGTACTCCCGGGATTTTCAGTCGTGGTGCCCGCGGAGGATGTCGATCAGCGCGGCGACCAGCGCGAGCGCGATGATCCCCGTGGCGAGCAGTAGCGATTTCTCGAAGGCCGACGTCCAGTTGCCGCGACTGTCGGTGAGCGAGGAGAAGAACATCGAGCCGACGGCGGCGATGCCGGCCGCCGCCCCGATCCGCTGGCCGGTCTGGAGCATGCCGGCCCCGCTGCCTGCCTGGGGAACGGGCACCTGGGCGAGGGTGAGTGTCTGGTTGGGGGCGATGACCAGTCCGCTGCCGATACCGGCGACGAGCAGCGGCGCGGCGGTGACCCAGGGCGCCGGGGCGTCGGGCGCGAGGCGCAGTGCGAGCACCGTGGCGGCCAGGCCGACCACCACGCCGAGCAGTCCGATGGCGACCAGGGGACGGCCGAAGCGGTTGACGATGCGTCCCCCCAGCGCGGACGCGGCGGCGGACCCGAGCGCGAACGGGGTGATGGCGAGACCGGCGACGAGCGCGCTGTAGCCGAGCCCGTTCTGCAGGAACAGGGTGAAGATGAAGAAGATCGCGGTGAACCCACCGAAGTAGACCAGCGCGATGAGCGATCCGAGTGTGTACGACTGGAAGGTGAACAGCCGCAGGTTGAACAGGGGTTCGCGGTGCCGCGCGTACCACCGTTCCCACAGCCCGAAGGCGACCAGCACCGCCAGGCCGGCCGGGATGAGCGCCCACTTCCACGGCGTACGCCACTGCTGCTCCTGTACGAGTGGCAGCAGGATCAGCACCACGCCGACGCCGAGCAGCAGCACACCGACCGGGTCGAGTCGGCGTCGGCCGGGCTGCCCGGCGGGTCGACCGGGCAGCAGCCGCCACCCGAGGATCACCGCGACGATGCCGACCGGCACGTTGACGAAGAAGACCCACCGCCAGCCGTGCTCCTCGCCGCCCAAGGCGATGAGCAGCCCGCCGAGCAGCGGCCCGACGGCGGTGGAGATGCCGATGGTCGCGCCGAGCAGACCGAACGGACGGGCTCGTTCCGGCCCGCGGAACAGCTGTTGGATCAACCCGATCACCTGCGGGTTGATGATGCCGGCGGCGGCGCCCTGGAGCAGCCGGGCGGCGACCAGCCAGGTGGGGGACGTGGCCAGGCCGGCGAGCGCGCTGGTCAGGGTGAACAGCGAAATGCCGAAGACGAACGCGTTGCGCCGCCCGCGGAAGTCACCGAAGCGGCCGGCCGGTACGAGCACCAGCCCGAAGGTCAGCGCGTACCCGGAGAGGACCCACTGCAGGTCGCTCGGGGAGGCGTGCAGCGCGCGGTCGATGGACGGCACCGCGACGTTGACGATGCTCACGTCGAGCAGCGTCATGAACGCGGCGACCAGCCCGACACCGACGGCCTGCCAGCGTCGGCGGTTCTCGGCCGCGTCGACCGGCTGCGGCTCGTGCGCCGCGCTCATGCTGCCCCCCGTTGACGGTCGATCATGCATCCCTGACCGCTACCCCGGCAGGCGGGGGCCAACCGTCGGGGGTCACGCCATCTGACGGGCGCAGAATCGGGGGCCGAAGTCGAGGCCGGCCATCGGCGAGTCCTCGCGGTGCAGCAGGCCCTTCTGGGTGAGTTCGTGCAGTGGGGTGTGCACCTGCTCCTCGGTCAGACCGGATCCTTCGGCGATCAGGTCCGGATAGGGGACCTGGCCACGTGCTTCGAGGGCGGTGACCGCCTGGTACACGCGCTGCTCGATCTCCGACAGCTGAACCCGCTGCATGATCTCCTCCTCTGCTCGTCCGCTCCCGCGCGGACGGTCGCGTCACGTCGGTTACCCCCTGCCTGACCGAAGATGCCCACTCAATCGGGCGTTTGGCAGCTCGCCGTGCCCGGGCCGCGCAGCGGAGGGTGCCCTAGGCTGCAACCGTGATCGTCTGGGATCTCGTCGTCGTCGGCGCCGGCCCCGCCGGGCTCTCCGCGGCACACGCCGCGGCCCGCGCCGGCGTTCGTACGCTGGTTGTCGAGCGGGCCGCGCACCCGCGGTACAAGACGTGTGGCGGTGGCCTGATCGGCACGTCGCTGGCGGCCGTGCGCGGCCGCATCGAGGTGCCGGCGCACGACCGGGTGGACCGGGTGACGTTCACCCGCGACGGCCGGCGGGAGTTCACCCGCCGCAACGGCAGTCCGGTGGTGACCATGGTGCGCCGCGAGGAGTTCGACGACCGGCTGCGCGCGGCGGCGGTCGCTGCCGGCGCGCAGATGCGGGAGCAGGTCGCGGTCCGCGCGATCGAGCAGGACCCCGAGGGGGTACGCCTGCGGCTGGCCGACGGTACGACGCTCACGGCCCGCACGGTGATCGGCGCGGACGGTTCCTCGGGGGTGACGGCCCGACACGTGGGTGTGCGCTACCGGCAGGTGGACCTGGGGCTGGAGTTGGAGGTGCCGGTGCCGCCCGCCGAGCAGGAGCGCTGGCGCGGGCGACTGCTGCTGGACTGGGGGGCGATGCCGGGCTCGTACGCCTGGGTGTTCCCGAAGGGCGACCGGTTGACCGTCGGTGTGATCGCGGGCCGGGGGGCGGGGGAGGGGACGCGCGCCTACCTGCGGGAGTTCGTCGACCGGTTGGGCCTGACCGGGCTGCCGGCGGAGCACGACTCGGGTCACCTGACCCGTTGCCGTGCGGAGGACTCCCCATTGCGCAACGGCCGTGTGTTGGTGGTGGGGGATGCCGCCGGGCTGCTGGAGCCGTGGAGCCGCGAGGGCATCAGCTTCGCGCTGCGCTCCGGGGAGATGGCCGGCGCGGCGGTCGCCGACGGTGATCTGGCCGGGTACGAGCGGGCAGTCACCGAGGGCCTGACGCCGGAGATGCGGGCGGGGTTCCGGCTACTCGACCTGTTCACCCGCCGCCCGGAGGTCTTCCACGCTCTGTTGGCGACCCCGCCGGGTTGGCGGATGTTCGTCCGTTTCTGTCAGGGTCGGGCGAGTTTCGACGATATGCTGCGACGTCGACCGGTCCGGGCGGCGCTCGCGGTGCTGGACCGGCTGCCCGCCCCGCGCCGGCCGGCCGCCAGCATCCACCCCTGAGCAACAGCCCGGCGGGCCGCAGGCCCGCCGGCCCGCCTCGCCTGCGCCAGCCCGCTCGACCGTCCCTGCCGACCGCCCCTGCCGACGGCGCGTTGCCTCAGGCCATACACCCAGGATCCTAGGATGCCTTACGCGGTGTGTCGGGCCGCACCCGACGGTCGAGGGGACTGTCAACCGACAGACCGGTGCTGTGGGCCGCCCGCCGTCAGACAATGGCAGGGCAGGAGGGGGCGCCGATGGCCGAGCAACCGTTCACCGAGGACGAGTACGCGTTCCTGCGCCACATCCGGTTCGGGGAGTTGCCGCCCGCCGTTCGCCCGGACGAGCGG
>NZ_JBFAPG010000561.1:0-3742 GCF_040675595.1 Micromonospora sp. NPDC049580 | reverse complement strand
GCGCGGCCCGCTTGCGGGCCGCTTGATCTGCTGCGGCGTCGGGTGACCGTGGCGGTGGCCTTCACGGAGGTCGGCGGCGAGCTGGTGGAGGGCACGCCGAAGAACCACCAGCGCCGGTCGGTGCCGATCCCGCGCTTCCTCGTCGACGAGCTGGCGGCACACGTCGCCGGGAAGCGGCGCGAGGATCTGGTGTTCACCGCTCCGCACGGTGAGCCGCTGCGCAACACCAACTTCCGTTCGCGGATCTTCGCGCCGGCTGCTGAGTCGGTCGGCCTGGACGGGCTGACTCCCCACGACCTGCGGCACACGGCGGCGAGTCTGGCCGTGGCGGCGGGCGCCGACGTCAAGGCGGTGCAGCGAATGCTCGGGCACGCCTCGGCGTCGATGACCCTGGACGTGTACGCGGGCCTCTTCGGTGACGACCTGGACGCGGTCGCCAACCGGCTGGACGAGGCAGTCGCGGCGCGGGATGCGGACTATTTGCGGACTGGCACGGTCGGCGGCGGTGTTGTCGACCTCGGGAAACGCAGAAGCCCAGGCCATTGACCTGGGCTTCCGTACCGAGCCGCCTGACGGAATCGAACCGTCGACCTACGCATTACGAGTGCGTCGCTCTAGCCGACTGAGCTAAGGCGGCAACGATCAGCAAGTGTACGGCACCCCCCGGCCCCGGACCGAACGGGATACCCCCGCGCCTCCGTCAACACCAACCGGACAACCATTGCCATCTGGCTAATTACCGGACAGCGCCTCGCCGGGACCGGTACTACGCTGCGGCGGGTGAGTGACGAACGCGACGATCACCAGACCCCGGCGGGCGAGCAACCCGACGGGGAGCGGGCCCCTCGCCGGCCGCGCTCCACCGATCCACTGGAGTTGGGTTTCACCCCCCGCAAGCCGGTGCCATGGCTGGCCCCGTTCCTGTTGATCAGCACCGGTATCCGCACGCTGTTGGCGATCCTCTTCGGCGCCTACCTGGACAAGCGCGAGCTGCAGAACGCCTTCGGCGACGGCATCTTCAGCCAGGCGGGGCCGGACGGCGGGCTGTGGCTCGACTACGTGGCCGACCTCGGTGACGGCTTCCACGCCACCTACTCCGTCGCGTACCTGCTGGCGCAGCCGGAGCTGACCGTGGACGGGCACCGGCTGCCCCGTGCGCAGACCCTGGTGATGGGCGGGGACCAGGTGTACCCGTCGGCGGCCTACGCGGAGTACGAGAACCGGTGCAAGGGGCCGTACCAGGCCGCGCTGCCGGCGGCCCCGCCCGACCGTCCCACGCTGTTCGCGGTGCCGGGCAACCACGACTGGTACGACGGCCTGACCGCCTTCCTGCGGCTGTTCGTTCGCTCCCGGGACCGCAACTTCGCCGGCTGGCGCACCGGGCAGTCGCGGTCGTACTTCGCCGTGGAGTTGCCGGCCGGCTGGTGGCTGCTGGGCGTCGACGACCAGTCCGGCTCATACCTGGACGACCCACAGTTGGCCTACTTCGACGAGGTGGCCCGGCGACTCACCCCGGAGTCGAAGGTGATCATCGCGGCGCCGTCGCCGACCTGGGTCAAGGCCGCCGACGACCCCATGGCGTACGACTCGATCGACTACTTCATCCGGACCATCATCGACCCGACCGGGGCGCAGGTGCGGCTGCTGCTCTCCGGCGACCTGCACCACTACGCCCGCTACGCCGGCCCGGGCCGGCAGTTGATCACCTGTGGCGGCGGCGGTGCGTACCTGTACCCGACGCACAAGCTGCCGGAGCGCATCGAGGTGCCGCCCCGGGACACGCTGGCTCGACGGGCCAGCCGCACACAGCCGTACGACCTGGTGGCCCGCTATCCGGACGCGGCCCGCTCCCGGCGCTACGGCTGGGGCATCTTCGCCCGACTGCCGTTCCGCAACCCCGGCTTCACCACGCTGCTCGGCACCCTGCACACCCTGCTGATGCTGGCCATGGCGGGCGCGGCGGCGAACTGGGCCGACAGCACCAACCAGCGACTGTTCAGCGTCCCGCTGGTGCTGATGGTGCTCGTGACGGTGGTGGCGGCGGCCCTGTTCGCCAAGCCGCCCAGCGCCAGCGGCAAGCGGCATGTCCGGCACTGGATTCTCGGCGTCAGCCACGGCGTGGCCCAGGTGGCGCTGGCCGCCGGCGGAACCTGGGTCTGGTTGGCGCTGCCGTTCTACGACTGGCCGTGGCCGCTGCCGGCGGTCGCCGCGGCGGTGCTGTACGGCCCGGTCATCGGCCTGGTCGCCAGTCAGCTGGTGGCGGCGTACCTGCTGGTCGCCAGTGCGTTCGGGGTGAACGTCAACGAACTGTTCGCCGGGCAGGGCATCGAGGACTCCAAGTCGTTCCTGCGGTTGCGCATCGACCCGGACGGCACGCTGACCGTCTACTCGCTCGGAGTGGACCGGGTGGCCCGCGACTGGCAGGTGAACCCCGACGACTCCCCCTCCGCAAGCTGGCTGACCCCGAAAACGCCGCTAACCCCCCAGTTGACCGAACCCCCCATCGTCCTGCACTGACCCTGACCGGACCCACCAGGTGATCAAGAGGTTTGCGTCATTCGGGGCCCGAATCCTGACGCAAACCTCTTGATCAACAGGGTTAGCCGGGGGGCCAGGGGGTGTAGTCCGGTTCCCCTGGGGTGGAGGAGGCCCTGCTCTACGGAGTGGGGCCTTCTTCGTATGACCGGCGCGATCCGCAGACGTCAGACAGCGAGCACCGCTTGGTCTCGCCGCTGGAGAGCTGGCGAACAGTCACCGTCTCGCTCGGGACGTGCCGCGAGACGACCCTGGCCTCGCCTTCCGGGGTGGTAACCCGCTGGCCGCTCGTCGGGTATGTGCCGCTTCTGTCATACAGCGGGTGCTCGTACTTCAGGCAGCACATCAACCGGCCACACGCCCCCGAGATGCGCAGCGGGTTCAGCGGCAGATCCTGGTCCTTGGCCATCCGGATGGTCACCGGCTCGAAGTCGGTGAGGAACGTCGCGCAGCACAGGTCCCGACCACACGAGCCGATGCCGCCCTGGACGCGGGCCGAATCCCGTGCCGAGAGCTGCCGCAGCTCGACCCGGCAGTGCAGGGTGGCGCCCAGGTCGCGGACCAGGGAACGGAAGTCCACCCGGTGCGGGGCGGTGAAGTAGACGGTGCTGCGCTCGCCGCCGCCGTCACCCGAGCCGAGCACGTGGTCGACGGCCACCACCTTCATCGGGAGGCCGTGCGCACGGATCAGCCGCTTCGCCGCCACCTTCGCCTCGGCCTTACGACGGCGCAGCGCCTCGTCCCGGAGCAGGTCGTCGTCGCCGGCCAGCCCGACCAGCCGGGGGAAGCCGTCGGTCTCCTCGGTCACCCACTGGGCGGCCCAGACGCACTCGGCCACCTCGGGCCCGTCGTCGGTCGGCACCAGCACCCGGTCGCCCACCTGCGGGCGCAACTCGCCCGGGTCGAGGTAGTAGAGGCGCCCGTACCGGTTGAAGCTGACCGCGCAGAGCATGCCCATCCCCCCACCTTACGACGCATCACCGCAAAGGGCGCACCGGCCAATCCCTCCATCGCATCCATGACCGTCGACTCGACCTATTGCCGGGCCACCCGTCGTGCCGTTGACCCTCGCCCGGACGGTTGATTCCGGCCGCGGGTGGGGGACAAACGTCTCCGGGCGGCGTTGAGTGGAGGCAGACCTGCGGGGGGTGCAGGGGGAAGACCACGGCGTCGCCGTGGGCGCCGACTCTGCTCGGGCGCCCGCGAG
>NZ_JBFAPG010000560.1:0-3767 GCF_040675595.1 Micromonospora sp. NPDC049580 | reverse complement strand
CCGGCTACCGCGGGCTGGTCGCCGTCGAGTTGCCCCGCGACTCGCACGCCGCACCGGACGTGGCCGCCCGGTCCATTGATTTCCTGCGCGCGGCGCCAGGTCAACGCGATCCGGGCCACCACGAGCGCGAGCACCTGCCCACTCAGGTACAGCGGGACGAACACCGCCACCCGCACCACATAGGTCGCCGTCCACACCCAACTCGCCCGGCCGTACCCGCGCAGCAGCGCCGGATCCCGCCGCCACCGGGCCCGCTGGCCCAGCGCCGCGCCGACCAGCACGCCCAGCAGCGGCCAGCGCACCACGATGCTCACGGCCCAGGCCAGCGCGCTGGCGGCGTTCGACAGCAACTGGATCAGAAAGAAATTCTCGGCCCGGCCGGTCCGCACCGCGATCAGCGCCGCGACGCAGACGGCGAGCAGCCCGATCAGCACCGAGCGCGGCCGGTCGCCCCGCCGCAGCCGTACGCCGGCCACCACGACGCCCACGGCGAGCGCCGCGCCCACCCCGGCCCACAGCGACTCGCCGCCGATCAGCCAGCCCAGCGCGAACGCCACCGGCGGCAGGGTGGCGTCCACCGCGCCCCGCCGCCCACCCAGCAGGTCCGCCAGGGACTCGGCCGGGGCCGCTCCGCCGGCCTGCCGACCGGCCGTCGTCGCCCGGTCCGGGCCGGGCTCGACCTGGCCGGACTCCCGCTCCGGTGTGCCGCCCACCGCCACCTCCTCGCCTCCGCCTCAACCTAACCGCCGGGAGCCGGTGGGCCACCGGCCGACCGGCCGGCGCCGGCCGCTACGGTGTGCGGATGCGCGCGACGGCACGGGGTTGGACCGCGGTCTGGTTGGTCGTACTGGCGCTCGTCCAGGCGGCCGCCTTCCTTGCCGTCTGGCGGGTGGCCGTGCACACCGAGATCGGTCAGTGGGTCGACACGGTCGCCCTGACCGGCAACGAGATCGGCCACGACCGCATCGACGGGCCGGTGGACCGGATCCTCAACGCGATGTCGGTGGTCTCCCTGCTCGCCGCCACCGCGATGATCGGCTTCATCGCGCTCATCCGGGGGCGGATCGCCCTGGCCGTCACCGCGACCCTGCTCATCGCCGGGGCGAACGTCTCCACCCAACTGCTCAAGTACGGCCTGAGCCGGCCCGACCTCGGCCTCGACCCGGAGCGCGCCGCGGTGGGCAACAGCCTCCCCAGTGGGCACACCGCCGTGGCCGCGTCGGTGGCGGTCGCGCTCATGCTCGTCCTGCCGCCCAAGGTGCGGGCCGTCGGCGCCTTCGTCGGCGCGAGTTACGCCGCCATCGCCGGGGTGGCCACCCTGTCCGCCGGTTGGCACCGACCCAGCGACGCGGTCGCCGCCTACCTGGTGGTGGGCGTCTGGGCGGCGCTGGCGGGACTGGTCCTGCTGATCACCCAACGCGAGCAGGCCCAGATCGCGCCCGGTGACGCCCACCGCGTCGCCGCGGTCGTGCTCGGCGTGGCCGGCGTGCTCGCCCTGATCGCCTCCGGACTGGCCCTCACCTGGCTGGTGGACCTGCGCGGGACCGGCCCGGAGGAGTTGAGCCGCCGCCCGCTCTTCGTCGGGTACGCGGGCAGCGCCGCCGGCATCGCCGGCACAATGGCGCTGGTGATGGCGCTGGTGCTGACCGTCGTGCACCGGCTGGTGCCCCGGGTCAAGGGTTGAGCCGACCGGTGGACCCGGTTCGCGCGGCGTTCCGTGCCGAGTGCGTACGGCTCACCGAGATCCTGGCCGAGGTGGACGCCGTCGACCTCGACCGGCCCACCCCCTGCCCGCCGTGGACCGTCCGGGAGTTGCTCGCGCACGTGCGCACCGGCGCCGGACGGCTGGCCGACATGCTCGCCGCCCCCGCCCCGCCGCGCGCCGAGGTGGACGCCGCCCGGTATTTCGGCGCGGCGAAGTTCACCCCGCAGGTGGACGCCGACCGCATCGCCGGCGGCCGCCGCGACGCGCGGCAGGTACACCGGGAGGCGTTGGCGACCGGGTTCGAGCGGGCCTGGCGGGCCGCCGACGCGGCGGTCGCCGTGGCCCCGCCCGATCGGGTGGTCCGGACCCGGCACGGCGACGCGATGCTCCTCACCGAGTTCCTGCGGACCCGGGTGGTCGAGGTGGGCGTGCACGGCCTGGACCTGGCGGCGGCGCTGGACCGCCCGCCGTGGCTCACCCCGCGTGCGGCCGCGGTGATCGCCCAACTGCTCACCGCAGGGCGACCCGCACCGGCCGCGTTGGGCTGGGACCGGCTGACCCTGATCCGCAAGACCACCGGCCGTGCGGCACTGACCGTCCTGGAACGGGCCGCGATCGACGCCGCCGGTTTCCGCTGGCTCGCCTTCGGCCGCTGACCCCGACCGCCGTCGCGAGTCGCCCGCGCTGGCTCGTCACCGGGTGCCGCTGACGCCGCCCCGGCCGGTCAGCCCGCCGAACGGGGCGCGGGAACGTGCGGGGCCGGCCCGGCCGGTCAGCTCGCCGGTCGGGGCGCGGGAACGTGCGGGGCGACGCCCCGCAGGTGCGTGAGCACCACCGGGTCGATGCGCCCCGGCACCAACCGCTCCTCCAGGTTCTCCAGCCCTGCCCAGGAGACCAGCGCCGCCTCCGTCCCGGCGTCGCCGACCGGGTGACCGAGCGCGGTGAGCAACGTCGCCACCTCGTCGGCGACCGCGCCGCTCAGGTCGAGCAGGGTCGCCGGGTCGGGCCGACTGAACAGCATGGTGTGCACGGCCAGCAGCCGACCCAGCTCGGTGACCGGGTCCGGATGGTCGTCCACCCGCAGGTCGATCAGCACGTCGCTGGTGCCGCCGTACCCTCCGCCGCGCTCGACCACCAGCAGGCCGGCGCTCTGCCGGCCGCGCCGGTCCCCGCCGGCCTCGTCACCGGCGCGCAGCGCCGCGACCAGCCGCTCGGCGAACGGCAGCGCCGAGGAGGCCAGCCACGCGTCGCCCAGCGCGTCGACGACCTCCGGGCCGGTGAGGACGTTGCCCTGCGCGGCCCAGCCGTCGCCGGTCCGCCCGCCGGCCCACGGGTGGCAGGCCGGGCCGGTCCAGCTCGCACCCGGGCCGCTGACGCCCACCACGCCGAGTTGCCGGTGCTCCCGCTCGGCGTCGGCGGCGATCAGGCCCTCGCACCCCGTCGGCGACGGCCAGCAACCGGCAGGTGATCCACGAGGAGGCTGGCGAGCCGGGCGCGAGCCGCGGTGTCGACCGACACCTGCCGCCAGTACGCGGTGACCGCCTCCGCAGCCGCCGCGGGCTCCAGGTCGCACACGGCGCGGATCTGCGCCAGCGGCATGCCGATGCGACGCAACTGGGCCACCAGCCGGGCCAGCGGCACCTGCCGCGGGTCGTAGAGCCGGTATCCCGACTCGGGATCCACCGCGGCCGGCGCCAGCACCCCCACCCGTCCGTACAGGCGCAACGCCTTCGGCGTCAGTCCCGCCGCCCGGGCGAACGCCCCGATGGTCAGCAACCCCACGTCGGCATCCTCCTCGCGCCGGTCACGGCGACCGGCACGCACCACCCTGGGGGTTGCCCACAGGTCAAGGTCAAGCCCGGCGACACCGCCGCCGGTAGGTTGGGCCCATGCGTGTTGTCATCGCCGGAGGCCACGGCAAGATCGCCCTGCTGCTCCAGCGGCACCTCGCCGGCCGCGGCGACTCCGCCGTCGGCCTGATCCGCAACCCCGACCAGGCCGACGACCTGCGCGCCGCCGGCGCCACCGCGGTCGTCTGCGACGTCGGCGTGTTCGAGGTCGC
>NZ_JBFAPG010000559.1:0-3805 GCF_040675595.1 Micromonospora sp. NPDC049580 | reverse complement strand
TATTGCCACGACGCGCCGATACGGTCGGCAATAACTTCATGATCGACGCGGTGCTCCGACCGGGCGGCCCCGTTCGACGCCGGAGTGGGGTGGGGGCTGGGCCGGGCAGGTGGATAGGGTTGGTGGGGAAGGGAGTCTGCTGGTGAGGGTTTTGGCGGCGATGTCGGGCGGGGTGGACTCGGCCGTGGCGGCGGCACGGGCTATGGCGGCCGGGCATGATGTGACAGGCGTGCACCTGGCGCTGGCCCGAAACCCGCAGACGTACCGGACCGGGGCGCGCGGCTGCTGCACCCTGGAGGACTCCCGGGACGCCCGCCGGGCCGCCGACGTGATCGGCATCCCGTTCTACGTGTGGGACATGGCCGACCGTTTCCACGAGGACGTGGTCGACGACTTCGTGGCCGAGTACGCCGCGGGTCGTACGCCGAATCCGTGCCTGCGCTGCAACGAGAAGATCAAGTTCGCGGCGGTGCTGGACCGGGCGGTGGCCCTGGGCTTCGACGCGGTGGTCACCGGCCACCACGCCCGGCTCGGCCCGGACGGGCTGCTGCGCCGCAGCGTCGACGTGGCCAAGGACCAGTCGTACGTGCTGGCGGTCCTCACCCGCGAGCAGCTGGACCGGTCAATGTTCCCGCTCGGCGACTCGACGAAGGCGCAGGTCCGCGCGGAGGCCGCCGAGCGTGGCCTGGCGGTGGCCGACAAGCCGGACTCCCACGACATCTGCTTCATCGCCGACGGCGACACCCGCGGCTTCCTCGCCGGCCGGCTCGGCGAGGCGCCCGGCGACGTCGTCGACGCGAGCACCGGCGCGGTGGTCGGCAGTCACACCGGCGCGTACGCCTACACGGTGGGGCAGCGTCGCGGTCTGCACCTGGACCGACCCGCCCCCGACGGTCGGCCGCGCTACGTGCTCTCCATCACGCCCAAGACCAACACGGTGACGGTCGGTCCGGCCGAGGCGCTGGAGGTGTCGACGGTGCGGGCCACCCGCCCGGTGTGGACCGGTGGCCCCCGTCCGGCCGCTCCGGTCGAGTGCGAGGTGCAGTTGCGCGCGCACGGTGACGTGGTGCCGGCGACCGTCGACCTCGACGGCGACACGCTGCACGCCGAGCTGCGTCGACCGGTCCGCGGTGTGGCCGCCGGTCAGGCCGTGGTGGCGTACCGTCCGGACCCGGCCGGCGACATCGTCCTCGGCTCCGCGACCATCACCGGCTGACCGGGCGATCTGCGCGTGGTCGCCGAGCGGCCGGCGCGTCCAGCGGGATAGCCTTCGGCCGTGACAGATCAGGCGTGGCCCTGGCCGGCCGGCGCGGCGACCGGTATCGGCTCGCTGCCCGGCACCGACATCGCCGAGGCCCAGCGGGTCGTCCTCGGTGAGCTTCCCGAGCTGCCGCACCTGCCCGAGCTGCCGGCACGCGGCCCCGGGGCCGACCTGATCGGCCGCAGCGCCGGGCTGCTGGTGGAGCTGCCCGTCGAGCTGTACGCCGGGCGTTGGCGGGTCGCCCCCCGCCCCGGCCGCGACCTGCGCCGGGCCCGGGACCTGATGGAACGCGACCTGGACCAGCTCGCCGAGCAGGCCGAGGGGTACGCCGGCCCGATCAAGGTGCAGGCCGCTGGCCCCCTCACCCTGGCCGCTTCGCTGGAACTGCCGATCGGCGGCCGGCTGCTGCGTGACCCCGGCGCGGTCCTCGACCTCACCGGCTCCCTCGCCGAAGGGCTGCGCGGGCACGTCGCGGCGGTCGCCCGGCGGCTGCCCGGGGCCTCGGTCCTGCTGCAACTCGACGAGCCGTCGCTGCCGACCGTGCTGGCCGGGCGGGTGCCCACCGAGAGCGGGCTGGGCGCGTACCGGGCGGTGGAGTCCGCGGACGCGGCCGCTCTGCTGCGTACGGTCGTCGACGCGGTGGGCGTACCCACTGTGGTGCACTGCTGCGCCCCGCAGGTGCCGCTGGAGCTGATCCGTTCCACCGGCGCCGTCGCGGTCGCCCTCGACCTCGACCTGGTCACCGACCTGGACCCGCTGGGCGAGGCCATCGACGCGGGCCTCGGGCTGCTGGCCGGCGCCGCGCCGACCCGGCAGCCGTCGGCCGGTGGCGCACCGACCTCCGCGCAGATCGCCGATCGGGTACGCCAGATCTGGGACCGCCTCGGCTTTCCCCGTCGGCAGCTCGCCGAGCAGGTGGTCGTCACCCCGGCGTGCGGCCTGGCCGGAGCCACTCCCCAGTACGCCCGGGCGGTGCTCGCGGCCTGCCGGGACGCCGGTCGCCGGTTCACCGAGGAGTGACGTTTTTCTGTCGTACCCGGTGGGCAGGATGACGGTCATGATTGGACAGCTACGTTCAGTGGTGATCGACTGCCCCGATCCGCGGGCGCTGGCCGCGTTCTACTCCGAGCTGCTCGGCATCCCCCTGGTCGAGGGTGAGGGCGAGCCCGATGACGAGTGGGTGGTGCTGGGCGGCCCGCCCGGGCACCAGCCCCGCCTGGCGTTCCAGCGGGCGCTCAACCTGCGTCCGCCGGCCTGGCCGGACCCGGAGCGTCCGCAGCAGTTCCACCTGGACGTGACGGTGGACGACATCGACAGCGCGGAGAAGGCGGCGCTCGCGCTCGGTGCCCGGCGGCTGCCCGGCGAGGGCGAGGGTTTCCGGGTCTACGCCGACCCGGCCGGCCACCCGTTCTGCCTCTGCTGGGACTGAGCATGGCGTGGGTTGCGGCGGCCCGGCATCATGGCCGCCGTGATCCACTCCTCTCCGCTGCGCGCCTCCGGTTCGCTCTTCGGCCTCGCCTACGGTGACGCCCTGGGCAAGCCCACCGAGTTCCTGACCGTCGCCGAGATCCAGCGCCGCTACGGCCCGACCGGCCCGCGTGAGCTGACCGGCGAGCCGGCGCTGGTCACGGACGACACCCAGATGGCGCTGGCGGTGGGCTGGGCGCTGCACGAGGCGCCGTCGCTGACTCCGGAGGTGGTGGAGCCGCTGCTGCGACGGCGTTTCGTGGCCTGGTCGGTCAGTCCGGACAACAACCGCGCCCCCGGGATGACCTGCCTGCGCGCCTGCGCCGACCTGGCCCGAGGGCTGCCCTGGCAGGAGGCGACGATCGCCGACTCGAAGGGCTGCGGCGCCAACATGCGCGTGACGCCGGTGGGGTTGCTGGACGCCGACCTCGACACGCTGGCCGGGCTGGCCCAGTTGCAGGCCGGACTGACCCACGGCCACCCGACCGGGTTGGCCGCCAGCGAACTCACCGCGTACGCGGTCTTCGCCGTGCGTGGGGGCGTCCCGCTGGCGGAGCTTCCCGCGATTCTCACCGAGCGGGCGCGGTCCCAGCACCGCGTCTACCGCCGCGAGTGGCTGGGCGATCTCTGGCAGCGCCCGGGGGTCGACACGCCGGAGGAGTTCATCGCCCGCGGCTGGGACGAATGCCTGGTGGCGCTGCGCCGGCTGACCGTCGCCCTCGGCGAGCCGGACGACGGCGGCGACCCGTGCCGGGCCACGGGGGAGGGCTGGGTGGCCGAGGAGGCGCTGGCCACCGCTCTGTTCTGCGCCGTACGCCACGCCGACGACCCGGTCGCGGCGCTGGCCCGGGGCGCGACCACCGCCGGCGACTCCGACTCGATCGCCGCCCTGGCCGGCGCCTTCGTGGGCGTGGCCACCGGGATGGCGGCCTGGCCGCCTGGCTGGGCCGACCGCATCGAGTACGCCGACCAGCTCGCCACCCTCGGCGCAGCCTGGGACTGACCGGCCGGGCGTGGCCTGGCCTGGCCTGGCCTGGCCTGGCCTGGCCTGGCCTGGCCTGGCCTGGCCTGGCCTGG
>NZ_JBFAPG010000558.1:0-3810 GCF_040675595.1 Micromonospora sp. NPDC049580 | reverse complement strand
GCAGCACCGGAGCGGCCCGCTCGGCGGGCCAGAGCCGCGCCCGGTGGTTGACGTCGAAGCTGACCAGCGCGCCCGGCAGCGGCCGCTCGGTCACCGCGTGCTCGACCAGCGCCCGGCAGGAGGCGGAGAGCGCCGGGGTGATCCCGGACAGGTGCAGCACCCGCGCGCCGGCCAGCCGCGGGTCGGCCAACGCGCCGGGGTCCATCCGGGACGCGGCCGAGCCCGCCCGGTAGTAGTGCACGGCGGTGGCCGTCGGGCCCGGATCCTTGAGGTAGAGGCCGGTCGGGGCGGCCGGGTCCACAGCCACCAGGTCGACGCGGACGCCGGCGTCGGCGACGTGCCGGACGACGGCCCGGCCGAAGGGGTCGTCGCCGACCCGGCTCACCCAGGTCGCCCGGTGGTCGAGGCGGGCCAGGTAACCGGCCACGTTGGACTCCGCGCCGCCGACCGAGACGGCCACCCGCTCGGCGTGCTCCAGCGGCTCGCCCGGCGCTGGGCACAGCACGACCATGGTCTCTCCCAC
This sequence comes from Micromonospora sp. NPDC049580, assembly GCF_040675595.1. Taxonomy (NCBI): domain Bacteria; kingdom Bacillati; phylum Actinomycetota; class Actinomycetes; order Micromonosporales; family Micromonosporaceae; genus Micromonospora; species Micromonospora sp. NPDC049580. Next base: position 3,287 of record NZ_JBFAPG010000558.1, on the reverse strand, counting down.
CGTGACCACCTCGGCCGGCGGGGAGCCGGCCGGGGCGGCCGCGTGGTCGGGTCGGGGCTTGCTCGACATGGCGGCACACGTCCTCGGGGCGGGGGTCCGGGGCGTCGCCGAGCCTAGGCGCGTTGTGCCAGACGAGCAAGCTGTTGCGCTGAGCGCAACGGATGTCAGGGCAGGGTCAGCCCGTACGCGGCCAACACCTCGGCGATCGGCTGGTAGTAGGTCGTGCCGCCGGAGGTGCAGTTGCCGCTGCCTCCGGAGAGGATGCCGATGATGGTGCCGGTGGACGCCACGTACAGCGGTCCGCCGCTGTCTCCCGGCTCGGCGCAGATGTTGGTGCGAATCAGGCCGTAGATCACGCCGGTGGCGTAGTTGACGGTCTGGTTGAGACCGGTGACGGTGCCGCAGCGGACACCGGTCGTGACGCCGCTGCGGCAGACCGCCTGCCCGACGTACGCGTTGCCGGGGCCGTTGATGGTGAGCAGCCCGGGGTAGGTGTAGACGGCGCTCGGGTGGGCGATCCGGCCGGTGTAGCGGATCAGCCCGTAGTCGTCGCCGGGATAGCTGGTGGCGGTGCGGGTGCCGAGAACGGTGGTCTGCGCGCTGTCGGCGTACCAGGTGGCGGCGGCGGTGGTGCAGTGGCCGGCCGTGATCACGTAGTAGGTGCTGCCGCTGCGCGCGTTCGCGCCGAGCGAGCAGCGCGTGCCGCCGCCGTAGATGCCCTGCCCACCGGCGATCAGCGGGCGCAGCGTTCCGGGCTCGTGGCGCAGCAGCACACCGGCCCGGTCGGCCACCGCCCGCAGCGCGGTCAGCTCGCTGGGGGCCACGGTGTCGTCGACCGTGACGGTCATCCGGCCGGTTGCGGGGTCGAGGCCCCAGGCGGTGCCCGCGGTGCGTACCCCGGTCAGCAGGGCGGCCGGGTCGGCGGCGGGCGCGGCGGCCCGGTCGGGGACGGCGGCCTGCGCCGCGCCGGGCGCGACGAACAGCAGGATGGTCAGGACGAGGGCGACCAGCGGGGAGCGGCGCATCCGAACCTCCGAGGAGATCGAGATTGATGGATGCGGCAAGCATCGCCCGGCGTCCGACGCCGTGGCAACCTCCGAGCGCCCTCTTCCCCGACGGCGGGAATCGCCGATCCGGGGACGGCCCGCGCCGACGCCGCCGATAATCCTCGGGAGAAACGGCGGGAGGCCGGGCATGACCACCGAAGGCACCGGGGCGCTGGTACGCCGGCTGGACGGGTCGACCCGGGCCACCCTGCTGGAGCTGCTCTTCGACGTGGTCTTCGTGGCCGCGCTCGCGCAGACCTCGAAGCTCCTCGCCGACCAGGAATCCTGGGACCGCAGCGCGGCCGTGTTGCTGATGCTGACGGCGATCTGGTGGACGTGGTCGGTCACCACCACCACGACCGAGTTCTACGACCCGCAGCAGCGCCCCATCCAGGCCATCCTGATGATCGCCATGGTCGGGTCGGTGGGGATGGCGGCGTCACTGCCGATGGTCACCAGAGGGCAGGCCACGGCCTTCGCGCTCGCCTACGTCGGCACCCACGTGGTGCGTGGCATCGTCCTGGTCAGCACGTTGTACCGGCAGCAGCACCACGCGGCCATGGCGCGAGCCACCCGGTTCCTGTTCTGGTTCCTGGTCTCCGGCGTCCTCTGGATCGTTGGCGCGCTGGCCGACACCGCGCGATGGTGGATCTGGATCATCGCGATCGTGATCGACCTAATCTCCGCGGCGGCGCGGTACCCCACACCCCGGCTCGGGCGGGTGCCGCTCGACCAGTACGACCGGACCACGGCGCACCTGGGCGAGCGGTACCAGCAGTTCGTCATCCTGGCTCTCGGCGACATCATCCTGGTGCCCACCCTGGAAGTCAGTCGCAGCGAATTCGACCGCCTCCGAGTCACCGCCCTGCTCTGCGCGTTCGCCATCATGCTGCTGCTCTGGCAGATCTACGTCTACCGAGCCGGCGAGTTGCTCGAGACCTCGGCCGCGTCGGTGCCCGGCAGGTCCACCCGGATCGCTCCGTACACCCATGTGGTGCTGCTGGTCGGCGTGGCCGTCACGGCGGCCTCCTTCGACCTGGTCGTGGACCGGCCGACCGGAACGACCCCGGTGCGGTGGCTGATGCTGATCATCGGCGGGCCGCTGGTGTTCGTGCTCGGCCGGGCGCTGTTCACCTACCTGCTGTCCTCCCGCGTGCCGTGGCGGCGAGTGGCGACGCAACTGCCACCCCTGCTGCTGCTGCCCTGGGCCGGGGGCTGGCCACCGGTGCTGGTCACCGCGGTCGTGGCCCTCACGCTGGCCGGGCACGTCCTGGTCCCCACCCACGGCAGCCAGGCAACCACGCGAGGGCTCCAACCACGATGACCCGCCGGATGACAGTCGACGGTCAGGCGAGGTGCCGACCGGCCCAGTCGGCGAGGTCCCGGGCGCAGGCGTCCACCGACTCCCGCCACGTCCGGGCAGCGCCGTCGCCCGCCTCGTCGCTGACCTGCTTGATCAACCGGCAGGGCACACCGGCCTGGGCGGCGGCCCACGCCACCGCGTACCCCTCCATGTCGACCAGGTCGGCACGCTGGGCCAACCGGTCCCGCGCGTCGTCGTCGGCCACGAACGTGTCGCCGGTGGCCAGCACCGCCCCCTCGGCGGCCAAGGCCAGCGGCGCCCCGTAGGTCTCGCCGGTGAGCGTGCGCAGCAGGGCCGTGTCCAGGTCGTGTTGGAGCACGGTGGCGACCTCGTGGATGCCCGCCCACCCGGGGCGCAGCGCCCCGGCCGTGCCCAGGTTGAGCAGCAGGCTGGGGCGCGGCCCGGCGGCCAGCACCGCCGCGACCGCGCTGGCGGCGTTGACCTTGCCCATGCCGGTGAGCAGCACCGGCAGGTCGGGCGGCAGGTAGCGGGCCTCCTCCCCGACGGCGAGCACCACCAGCGGACGATCGGCGCGGACCGTACCCCGAAGAATCACCGCAGCATCCTAAGGTCCGTCGTCGACCGGCCCGCTGTGCACCCAGTCACCATCCAGGTTCGTCTCACCGCACGTCCAGGCACGTGCGGCAGGCTGGTCCCGCGAGCATCGGGCCCACCCGAGCACATCGCCGCCGATCACCGGCGACGCCGCCGGGGGTCCGGGCCGTCGACGAAAGAGGTGACAAGGGTGTACGACGGACAGGAGTTCCTCCGCGACAAGCGGTGGTGCCTGAGCAGGCGGACGCTGCTGACCGGAGCCGGCGCCCTCGGCGCGGCGGGGCTGCTGAGCGCCTGCGGTGGCGGCGACAGCTCCGCCGGCC
>NZ_JBFAPG010000557.1:0-3824 GCF_040675595.1 Micromonospora sp. NPDC049580 | reverse complement strand
CTGGCCTGGAACGCCACGCCCCGGATCAGCAGGTCCCGACTGAGCACGAGTTGCTGGCGGATCACCCGCGGTCGGGGCCGCAGCGAGACCCGTTCGGCGACCAGCGCCGCGGCGAAGAGCCCGCCGGCGATGGTCTGGGCGACCACGTTGGCGACCGCCGAACCGGTCAGGCCGAGCCCACCGGGATAGACCAGCAGCGGGCAGAGCAGCGCGGAGAGCAGGTTGGGGCCGAGCACGAAGAACAGCGGCCGCCGGGTGTCCTGCACGCCGCGCAGCCAGCCGTTGCCGGCGGCGGCGAGCAGCAGGCCGGGGGCGCCGAGCGCCGCGATCCGCAGCCACCCGGCGGCGGCGTCGGCCACGTCGCCGGCACCTCCGGCGAGGGTACGCGCCAGCGCGCCCCCGCCGATCTGCATGCCGATCGCGACCAGCAGCCCGACGCCGAACGCTAGCCACGACGACTGGACTCCCTCGGCCACGGCCGCCGCCCGGTCGCCGGCGCCGAAGCGGCGGGCCGACCGCCCGGTGGTGCCGTACGCGACGACGGTGCCGAGCCAGGCGGTGAGCGTCATCACCGTGCCGCCGACGGCGAGCGCCGCGAGGGGCACCCGACCGAGGTGACCGACGACGGCCGTGTCGACGAGCACGTAGAGCGGCTCGGCGGCGAGGACGACGAGGGCCGGCAACGCGAGGCCGGCGATGCGGCGTGGCGAGGCGGATCGGTCGGTGGTGGCAGGGTGGCTCATCGCCGCCGATCCTGGCACGACGACGGTAAGGGTCGCAATCCCGCCGAGGACTTACTCGATCGGCGGCGTCACCGCCCGGAGGACTGGCTCACTGGCGGGTGTCCATCGACGTCTGCAGTGCGCGGCGGGCCTGCTCGCGGGCGTCGTCGGTGGTGGTCTCGGGCTTGGGCTTGTTCGGCATGGTGGCGCTCCTTCCAGGGTGCGAGCCACCGGCACGCGGCAGCCCTCACGGGCGGTCGTGCTGAGCGCCCCACGGCGGTCCGGGGTTACCGGAGCAGCCGACTGGGCAGCGTGAGCCCGGGTCGGTCCGACCCTGGAGGGAGGCAGCGCGAGGTGTGGCACCACCGCCCACGACCTGCATCACCACGTGATGCCGGCCGCCTCCCAAGTTATCGTTCAGGTCCACATGCTGCTCCCGGTTCCCGCCATTTGGACGGTCGGCAGCCCGGCTCAGCGGGCCAGGAAGTGCCAGCCCAGCCACCACCAGAACCCGAACAGACCGATCCTGCCCACCGGCACCGAACCGACCTCGTAGCGCATCACGTACGCGCAGACCTCGCCCAGGGTCGGTATGCGGGATCCCTCCCGCCGGGCCAGCCACTCGACCCCGACGAACAGGGCCAGGGCGGTGAGGAAACCGCCGATCGCGAGTGCCCGCATCATCGCCGCGCCAGCCCCCAGAACGCGGCCAGCCAGGCGAACCAGGCCGCCGACCGGGTCAGATGATCCTCCAGCAAGGGGTCGGCCAACCGGGAGAAGGTGGGGAAGTCGTCGCCCACGGCCAACACGAAGGTCGCGCCCTCGAAAACCCCGAAGACCACCACCGGCAGCGCCCACCACGCCGCTTTCGGGCCCAGCCGACGCGGCGCCGGCCGCCGGGGCACCCGGTTGCTCAGACCGAGCCAGATCAACACGCCGCCGGTGCCGAGCGTGTAGAGATTGGCCTCGGTGGAGAACGACGCGAACCGGCCGCCAACGAGGGACAGGCAGAGGAGAACCGGGACGGAGACGGCGGGCCGGTCCCAGGCTCGGGGGGCCTCCACGGTGAGGTCGTGCGGCTGCTCCATCCCGCAATTCTTCCCGTTCTCACGGAGCGCGGCTAGACCGACACCCCCCGGAGCTGACCCTGAACTTCCCGCCTCGGACGGAACGTGGACGGGCCTGGTCGGCTGCCGGACGGCCCGGGAGCGGTCAGGCGTCGCCGGTGATCAGTGCCCCGGCCAGCTCGCCGCGGATCGCCTCGATGACGTGCTCGGCGGTCCCCCGACCGGTGAAACCGGCCGCGAAGGTGTGGCCGCCCCCGCCCAGCGCCACCGCCACGCGACTGACGTTCACCGCGCCCTTGCTCCGCATCGACACGGCCCACTCGTCGGGGGCGGTCTGCTTCAGCACGCAGCTCACGTCCGCCTCGGCGGTGCAGCGCACCGAGTCGATCAGCGCCTCCAGGACGTACGGGCGCTGGTCGTGGCGGGCCAGGTCGTCGAGGGTGGCGAAGGTCCACACCAGCCCCCGGCCGTCGGCGGCGGCCGGCTCCAGCCGAGCACGGCCGAGCACCTCCCCGAAGAGGCGGACCGCGCCGAAGGGTCGGGTGTCGAACACCCGCCGGGAGATGTCCCCGGGCGAGATGCCGGTGGACAGCAGCCGGGCGGCAAGCTGGTGCACCGCCGGAGTGGTCGCCTCGAACCGGAACGAGCCGGTGTCCGTGGTCAGCGCCACGTACAGGCACTCGGCGATGGCCCGATCCAGCGGTACGCCCAGTCGCGCCAACAACTGCTCGGCCACCACCGACGTGGCGGCGGCCCGCGGGTCGACCAGGTTGACGGTGCCGAAGCCCGGGTTCGAGGCGTGGTGGTCGAGCACCAGCACGGCAGGAGCCGTCGACAACCGACCGGCCAGCTCACCGAGGCGCGACTCGCTGGCCGCGTCGAAACAGATCACCAGATCCGGAGCCGGGTCCGCGGCGCTCGCCGGGACCAGCAGCTCCAGGCCGGGCAGCCCCCGGAACGGCTCGGGCACCTCCGGCGGCCCGGGAAAGGTCGCCTGCAACCGGTGTACGCCGAGCTGGCGCAGGCCCAGACCGAAGCCGAGCATGCTGCCCAGCGCGTCGCCGTCCGGGTTGACATGGCAGATCAACAGCACCCGGCTGGTCGGCCCGACGGCGCGGATCAGCGCCTGGGCCGCGGCCCAGTCCGCCTCGTCCGGGCCGGCGTCGACCGGCGCGACGAGTTGGGCACCGGCGGCGCCCGTCACCGCGCTGCCCCACCCCGGGGGATCTCCGTGACGTCGGCGGCCACGTCGGCCTCGTCGTCGTCGGTCTCGTCCTCGTTCTCGTCGTCGTCGACCCGGTACGGCTGCGCCTCGCCCGCGTACTCCGCCCGGGCGGCCAGCCGCTGCACCTCCGCGTCGGCGTTGCGGGCGGCGGCGAGCAGATCGTCGATGTGCTTGACCTGGTCCTGCACGTCGTCCAGGACGAAGGTGAGCGTCGGCGAGTGCCGCAGCCCGAGCGCCTTGCCGACCGTGCTGCGCAGCAGGCCCTTGGCGCTCTCCAGAGCCGCCGCGGTGTCCGCCTGGGCCACCGCGTCGCCAAGGACCGTGTAGAAGACCGTCGCGTCGCGCAGGTCAGCGGTGATCCGGGCATCGGTGATGGTGATCATGCCGAGCCGCGGGTCCTTGATCTGGCTCCGCACCACCGACGCGACCAGCTCACGCACCCGTTCCGCGTGCCGGCGTACCTTGGCCGGATCAGACATCTCGCCACCTCCACGGCGTCCTGCTCCCGGCCGACCCGGCGACCCGGGGGCCGCCGGCCCGACCGGCCAACATCTCGAACACTACCTTCGCGGCGGCACCGGTCGCCCGGCACCGCCGGCACCCCGTTTCAGTCGTCGTCCACGCCGTACAGCCGGCGCCGGACCGACAACAACTCGACCTCGGGACGCGCGGCCACCAGGCGCTCGCAGGAGTCGAGCACCTCGCGGACGTGCGCCGCTTCGGCGGCGACCACGGCCACCGCTATCTCCGCTCGACCGTGCAGGTCGAGCGCACCCACCTCGGCGGCCGAGACCTCGAAGCGGCGCAGCG
>NZ_JBFAPG010000556.1:0-3824 GCF_040675595.1 Micromonospora sp. NPDC049580 | reverse complement strand
CGGCGGCGGTCACTGACCACCGCCGGCCCGTTCTCTTTGCTGGCCGTTCGCTGCCTGTCTCTTCCCTGGCCGTCCGCTGCCCTGGCCGCCCTCAGAGCATCCGCGACGACCAGAGCAGGCTGAGCGCGCCGGCGCAGAGCGCCAGCAGCAGCGCCAACCCCGCGTACCACTGGGTCACCTCGCGCGGCTCGGTGCGGAACCCGATCGAGCTGCCCATGTCCTGGTAGACCTGCTTCAGCTCGCTCACCGAGGCCGCCTCGTAGAAGTAGCCCTCGGTGGTCTCGGCCAGCTCCGCGAGGGCGAGCCGGTCCACCGGCACCCGCTGGAGCTGCCCACCGATGTCGACCTGACCGGTGTCGGTGCCGAACGCGATGGTGGAGACCGGCACGTTGGCCGCCTGCGCGGCAGCCGCCGCCTCCTCCACCGACCGGCCGGAGGTGCGGAACCCGTCCGACAGCAGCACGATCCGCGCCGGTGGGATACCCGCCGCGCCGTCGGCCGGCACCGACCGGATCGCCTCCAGGCAGGTGAACACCGCCTCGCCCGTCGCGGTCGCCTCGGCCAGCACCAGCCCGTCGATCGCGGCGGTCACCGCGTCCCGGTCCTTGCCCGGCGGCACGAGCACGTTGGCCGCCTTGGCGAACGAGACGAGACCCAGGTTGTAGCTCTCCGGTAGCTCGCCCACGAACTGCTTGGCCGCCTCCTGCGCGGCCTCCAGCCGGTTCGGCGCCACGTCGTCGGCCTGCATGGACAGCGACACGTCGATGGCGAGCATCACCGTGGCCCGCTCCAGCGGCTCCTTGGTGTCCACCGCCGGACGGGCCAGCGCCGTGGCGAGCACCAGCAGGCAGAGCAGGAACGCGGTCGCCGGCACGTGCCGCCGCCAGCCCAGACCCTTCGGCGCGACGGTCCGCAGCAGGTCCACGTTGGTGAACCGCATCGCGTACGCCCGGCGGTGCAGCTGCCGCCAGATGTAGAACGCGGCGAGGGCGAGCACCGGCAGCACGGCCAGCAGCCACCACGGTTGCAGAAAACGGATCATCGTGTCGTCCCCCGGGTGCGGGCGTGCCGCTGCGCGGCCACGAAACGCACCATGTCCAGCAGCCAGTCTCGGTCGGTACGCAGACGCAGGTGGGCCGCGCCGGCGCCACGCAGCGCGGCGGCGATCGTGGCCCGTTGGGCGGCGGCGGCCTCGGCGTAGCGCTGCCGCAGCCGCGGGTCGGCGGTCTGCACCTCGTGCAGCTCACCGCTCTCCGGGTCGACCACCGGCAGCACCCCCACGTCGGGCAACTCCAGCTCGCGCGGGTCCACCACCTCGATCGCCAGCACGTCGTGCCGGACGCGCAGCTTGCGCATCGGCCGGGCCCACTGCTCGGTCGGCGCCAGGAAGTCCGAGACCACCACGGCCACCCCGCGCCGCCGGGGCGGGCGGTTGAGCATGTCGACCAGCGCGCCCAGATCGCCCCGGCCGGGCTGGATCGCGGTGCCGGCGACGGCCCGCAGCAGGCCCTGCGCCTCCTTGCGGCCGGAGCGGGCCGGCAGTCGGGTGAGCACCCCCGGCCCGACCGGCGGCGGGCCACCGCGCCACCGTCGCGCCGGTGCGGACGCGCCGCCACCGGTGCCGATCACCGCGCCGATCCGGTTGCCGCCGCGCACGGTCAGATGGGTGATGGCGGCAGCGGCGGCCACCACCACCTCCCGCTTGAGCCACTGCCCGGTGCCGAAGTCCAGGCTGGCCGAGAGGTCCAGGGCCAGCCACGTCTCCAACTCCCGGTCCGCGACCGTGCGCCGCACGTGCGGGGTCGTGGTACGCGCGGTCACCGGCCAGTCCATCCGGCGTACGTCGTCACCGGGGCGGTACTCCCGCGACTCGCCCGCCTCGCTGCCCGGCCCCGGGAGCAGGCCAGCGTAGTCACCCTGGAGCAGACCATCGAGCTTGCGGGTGACCAGCAACTGGAGTCGGGACAGCACGGCCTCGCTGCGGTCGGGGGCGGGACGAGGGGTGGGTGAGGTCACGGCCGCTGCCCGGGCCAGCCGGCGCCCGGCGGCGGGGTACTCGGCGGCGGGGTGGCCTGCTGTCGGGGCGCGACGGCCGGGAGCGGGATGGTCGACATCACCCGGTGCACGATGTGGTCGGCCGGCACGTCGTCGGCGAGCGCGTCGTAGCTGAGCACCAGCCGGTGGCGCAGGATGTCCGGGGCGATGTCCTGCACGTCCTGCGGCAGGGCGTAGTCGCGCCCGCGCAGCAGCGCCAGCGCGCGGGTGGCCCGGACCAGACCGAGCGAGGCGCGCGGGCTGGCCCCGTACTGGATCAGCTGGGCGACGTCCGGCATGCCGTGCTCGGCGGGTGCGCGGGTGGCCAGCACCAGGCGCACCGCGTAGTCGACCAGCGCGTTGTGCACGAAGACCTGGTCGGCCTTGCGTTGCAGGGCGATCAGCTCGGGGGTGTCGAAGACCGCCGTCGGCTCCGGGGCGGTCACGCCCATCCGGTAGACGATCTCCCGCTCCTCGGCGTCGGTCGGGTAGCCCACGACGATCTTCATGAGGAACCGGTCCCGCTGCGCCTCCGGCAGCGGGTAGACGCCCTCCTGCTCGATCGGGTTCTGGGTGGCCATCACCAGGAACGGATCGGGCACCCGGTGGCTCTCCCCGCCGATCGACACCTGGCGCTCGCTCATGACCTCCAGCAGCGCCGACTGCACCTTGGCCGGAGCGCGGTTGATCTCGTCGGCGAGCAGGAAGTTGACGAAGACCGGGCCCAGCTCGACGTCGAACTTCTCGCTCGACTGCCGGTAGATCCGGGTGCCCATGATGTCGGCCGGCACCAGGTCCGGGGTGAACTGCACCCGGGCGAAGGACCCGCCGACGACCTTGGCGAGGGTCTCCACGGCCAGGGTCTTGGCCACGCCGGGCACGCCTTCGAGCAGGCAGTGACCCCGGGCGAGCAGCGCGACGAACATCCGCTCGACCATCCGGTCCTGCCCGACGATCACCCGTTTGATCTCGAAGAGCGCCTTCTCCAGCAGGCTGGCGTCCTGCGCGGGTGTGGTCACCGGTGCGGGTGTGTCCGGTGCCGTCCCGTTCGGCGTCGGGGCGTCGGGCGTGGTCGGCTGGGCCACCGGTCCTCCACAGCGTTGGTCGGTCGTCGCGGCTGGTGCGGTATCAAGCCTCGCACGCCTTCCTGAGTGCCGAGGTGGGGAGAAGCCGATTTTCGCCGCGGGCGTCCAATGCCCGAATCGCGTGTCACGGGTGGACAGGGACCGGCCCGCCGTGTGTACGATTCACCCCGTCGCCGGGCGGCTCCCCCCGTGGCCGCCCGGCGCTCAAGCTTTCCGTCCGGCCGCCCTAGACTGGCCCGGATGAGCCTCCCCTCCCCTGCCGACGAGCCCCTGGTCTGCTCGGCCCGGGGCTGCCGCGGCCCCGCCGTCTGGGCGCTGGAGTGGAACAATCCGCGCCTGCACACCGCCGATCGGCGCAAGACCTGGCTGGCCTGCGCCGAGCACCGCGGCAGTCTCGGCGAATTCCTGAACGTTCGCGGCTTCCTTCGTGCCGTCACTCCGGTGCCCGGATCGCCTACCCTCGACACGTGAGCGAGCGCAGCGAGCGACCGATGAGGCACGGCAGCGGGGCGCTCCGCGCCGCCGACGGGCAGGGCGAGGCGGCGGCACACGGCGCACGGATCGTGCGGCGTCGCGGCGTGCGGAACGGCGCCCGCCGGTGAGCGCGGAGGACCGCGTCGACCCCCCCCCCCCCCCCCCCCCCCCCCCCCCCGCCCCCCCCCCCCCCCCCCCCCGCCCCCCCCCCCCCCCCCCCCCCCCCCCCGC
>NZ_JBFAPG010000555.1:0-3828 GCF_040675595.1 Micromonospora sp. NPDC049580 | reverse complement strand
ACCGGCCGGTGGGATTGCGCCCGCCGGACCGGCACGGACGCCGTGCCGGTCACGCCGTCGTGGTGGTTCAGCTCGTGTACGCCTCCACCTCCCAGAGCGAGTGGCCGTAGCCGGTGCCCCGGGCGGTGCCGTAGATGCGCAGGTAGCGCCCGTTGGCGCCGAGGCCGCTGTGCTCGTCCACGCCACCGTCCGCGCCGGTCACCGTCTTCACTGTGGTCCAGGTGGTGCCGTCGTTGGAGGTCTGGATCTGGTACGCGCTGCTGTACGCCGCCTCCCAGCTCAGCTTGACCCGACCGATGGCGGTCGGGGCGCCGAGGTCGACGCGGATCCACTGCGGGTCCGAGAACGCGCTCGACCAGCGGGTGGTGAGGCTGCCGTCGACCGCCTGGGCGCCGGTCACGTCGGCCCCCTCGTTGCTGGACGTCGTCGTCGGCTTGTTGAGCAGCAGGTTGCCGCCGGTCGGGCCGCCGGTGGCGCCGTACACCTCGAACTCGTAGAGCGAGTAGCCCCAGGCCGTGCCGCGGGCGGTGCCGAGGAGCCGGACGTACCTGCCGGAGCCGGTGAGCCCGGTCAGGTCGTCCACGCCGCCGTCGCCGCCGGTCACCGTCCGGACCGTGGTGAAGGTGACCCCGTCCGGCGAGGTCTGGATTTGGTACCCGCTGCCGTACGCCGCCTCCCAGGTCAGCTTGACCCGGCTGAGGGCGTACGTGGCTCCCAGGTCCACGTCGATCCACTGTGGGTCGCCGAAGGCGCTGCCCCAGCGGGTGCCGGCCACGCCGTCGAACGCGTTGGCCGCGACGAACGCGCCCTCGTAGCTGGATGCTCGCGCCGGCTTGCCCTTGGCCAGGTTGGTGCCCGGCTCGGGATCCGGGTCCGGTCCGGGACCGCCGGGACTGGTGGAGAGGGTGAACTCGTCGATGTCGAACCACGGCCCGGGGCCCTTGAAGACCAGGAACAGGGTGCGGGTGCCGGTCGGCGCGGTGACCCCACCGGTGACCGTGGCGAAATTGGCGTACCCGCCGGTGGGCGTGACGGTGGCCGAGCCGACCAGCGGTCCGGTGGGCGAGTCGACGCGCAGTTCCAGCGTCCCGCCGCCGCCGGCCGGGGCGCCGACCCGTGCGCTGAACGACTGGATGCCGGTCAGGTTGTAGGGGCGGAACGAGATCCAGTCGTTGTTGTCGATGTAGCCGACCGCGGCGCCGCCGTGCCCGGCCGCCCCGGCGACGATCTGGACACCCGAGGAGTCGCCGAAGTGCTCGGCCTGGCGCACGCGCGGTTGCAGCACGGCCTGGGTGTGCGTGGTCAGCGCCGGTTGGCCGCCCCCGCCCAGATCGGTGTACTCGGCGTCGATGATGCCGAAGATGTTCGCCGCCGTGTCGTGCTCGCCGTCGGCCGAGGTCTGGATGACCCCGGTGCAGCCCTGCACGCTGCCGAGCTGGTGGCCGTGCGAGTCGTGGCCGAGGACGTAGTTCACCTTGACCCGGGCGCAGTTGATCGTGCCGTCCTGGGCGTCGGTGACGGTGACGCTGAACGGCACCGCGTCCCCGAAGGCGAAGGTCTGCCCGTTCAACGGGGTGTTCACGGTGACGACCGGGGCGCTGTTGCCGACGGTGACGACCACGCTCGCGGTGGCGGTCTTGCCGGTGGTGTCCCGAACCGTCAGCGTCGGACTGCGCGTCCCGTTGGTCGTGTACGTGAAGCTCGGGTTCGGCGCGGTCGAGTCGGTGGTGCCGTTGTTGTCGAAGTCCCAGGCGTAGGTGAACGGGTCGCCGTCCGGGTCGAGGGTGCCGGCCGAGGAGAAGGCGACGGTCAACGGTGCGATGCCGCTGGTTGGGGTGGCGGTGACCTTCGCGACGGGCGCTCTGCCCTCGCGGGCGTACTCGATGCGGTAGAGCGCCGAGTTGGCGTCGCCGTTGAACCAGCCGGTGCCGTAGTCGAGAACGTAGAGCGCGCCGTCCGGGCCGAACTCCATGTCCATGACCTGCGTCCCGGTCCACGGGAACGGGTTGATCTTCAAGGGCTGGCCGGCCGCGTCCAGCTTGACGTTCTTGATCCAGCGGCGGCCGAACTCACCGGCGAAGAAGGTGCCGTCGTAGTACTGCGGGAACGCCACGGCGGAGGTGTTGTTCGGGTCGTACCGGTAGACCGGGCCGGCCATCGGCGACAGCCCACCGCCGGTGAACTCCGGCGGGGAGCCGGAACCGCCGTACGGCAGCCAGGCCGGGACGGCCGGCGGCAGCTGGGTGATGCCGGTGTTGTTGGGCGAGTTGTTGACCGGCCCGCCCGCGCAGTCGAACTTCGGCCCGGACGGCCCGGACGGGAACGTGTAGTCGTTGTAGGCGTCGTTGCGGGCGGTGCAGTACGGCCAGCCGTAGAAGCCGGGCCGGTCGATCCGGGCGAACTCCACATTGCCCGCCGGCCCCCGGTTCGGGTCGGCGGTGCCCGCGTCGGGGCCGTAGTCGCCGAGGTAGACGATGCCGGTGGCCTTGTCCACGCTCATCCGGAACGGGTTGCGGAACCCCATCGCGTAGATTTCCGGGCGCGTCCGCGCGGTGCCGGGCGCGAACATGTTGCCGGCCGGGATGGTGTAACCGCCCGCCGTGCTCGGCTTGATGCGCAGCACCTTGCCGCGCAGGTCGTTGCTGTTCGCCGCGGTGCGCTGGGCGTCGAAGGCCGGGTTACGGCCGGCTCGCTCGTCTATCGGGGTGAACCCGGCCGAGTCGAACGGGTTGGTGTCGTCGCCGGTGGACAGGTACAGGTTGCCGGCCGCGTCGAAGTCCATGTCGCCGCCGACGTGACAGCACATGCCCCGGCTGGTGGGCACGTTCAGGATCAGCGTCTCGCTGGCCAGGTTGATGGTGTTGTCCGCATTCACGGTGAACCGGGACAACCGGTTGACGCCGTCCCAGACGGCGAAGTCGGCAGGCGTGCCGGTGGCCGGGGCGCCACCGCCGGGTGTGCTCAACGGGGGCGCGTAGTAGGCGTACACCCAGCGGTTGGTGGCGAAGTTGGGGTCGGCCTTGATGCCCTGCAGGCCCTCCTCGTCGCCGCTGTAGACGGCCAGGGTGGCGGCGATCTTGGTGTTGCCGGCCGCGTCGGTGTGCCGGATCACGCCGTCGCGGGACGTGTGCAGCACCCCCCGGTCGGGCAGGACGGTGAGGCTCATCGGCTCGCCGGTCTCGGCCGCGCCCTTGGCCAGCTCCACCTGCTGGAAGTTGGTGGAGACGGTGGGGCCGCAGTCGGCGTCGACCGCCCCGGCCGCGGTCTGGATGCCGCCGAGCAGGTGCTGGCGGAAGGCCGTGTCGGTGTACGAGGCGTCGGTGTGGCCGAGGCCCGTGTACCAGGCCCGCCCTCCGGAGTAGTTCTGGCACCAGGAGATCGGGTGGTCGTACCCCATGCTGCCGCCGGTGTAGGTGCTCTCGTCCAGGGTGGCCAGCACGTGCACGTTGCCCCGGGGGTTGGCGCGGTAGTTGTAGAGCTCGTCGAACCGGCTCCACCGCTGCGGCAGCGCCCTGGTCGACGGGTGCACCTGGTCGGCGACCTTCACGGTGGCGGTCTGCTCGGCCGGGTGCGAGGCGAAGTACGCGCCGACGAGCCCGCCGTACCAGGGCCAGTCGTACTCGGTGTCGGAGGCGGAGTGCACGCCCACGTACCCGCCGCCGCCGGTGATGTAGCGCTCGAACGCCGCCTGCTGTGCGGCGTTGAGCACGTCGCCGGTGGTGGACAGCCAGATCACCGCCGCGAACCGGTCCAGGTTGGCGTCGGTGAACTGGGCCGCGTCCTCGGTGGCCTCGACGGTGAACCCGTTGGCGGCACCGAGCTGCTGGA
>NZ_JBFAPG010000554.1:0-3839 GCF_040675595.1 Micromonospora sp. NPDC049580 | reverse complement strand
CAGTACTGGTCGGGTCGGCGCTTGCGCCGCTCGTTGAAGTCGCGCATCCGCTGCGGGTAGCCCATCAGCCGGACGTCGTACACCGGGATGCCCATCCGGTACGCGAAGCGCCGCGCGCCGTCCGGGCCGTCGATGCGGCGGCGCGTCCACTCCCCGTCGTCGGCGATCAGGATGACTGTGGTCTGGGTGACCGTCGTCCGGGGCTCGATGAACGCCTCGACGCCGCGCCGGCTGCGGATGAAGTTCGCGAGATGGTCCAGATCGCCGGGATCGGCCGCGCGGTCGTGGCTCAGCACACGCGCCTGCTTCCGGCGCCGGAACAACCCCACCGAACCGCTCCCCCACGTCATGTCATCGACAACGGTGCCAAGGGTACGTGTCGATGACGTGTCGTTGGGCACCTCACTACGCACCCTGTGCCCGGTGGTGACAAGATGACCGAGGTGGGGTGTGTCCGTGTTACCCCTCCGTGACCCCCGATGCAGTGACGCGACCTGGGAGTTGGACGTGAGCGAGCCGAACGAAGCGACCTTCGACATCGTCATCCTCGGAGGTGGCAGCGGCGGCTACGCGGCGGCGCTGCTCGCCGCCCAGCTGGACCTGTCCGTCGCGCTGATCGAGAAGGGCAAGCTCGGCGGGACCTGCCTGCACAACGGCTGCATCCCGACCAAGGCGCTGCTGCACGCGGCGGAGATCGCCGACCAGACCCGCGAGTCGGAGCAGTTCGGTGTGAAGGCCGAGCTGGTCGGCGTCGACATGGCCGGCGTCAACTCGTACAAGGACGGCGTGATCTCCCGGCTGTACAAGGGTCTGCAGGGCCTGGTGGGCGGTTCGAAGAACATCACCTTCGTGGCCGGCGCCGGCAAGCTGGTCGGCAAGAACGTGGTCGAGGTGGACGGCAAGCGCTACACCGGCCGCAACATCGTCCTGGCCTCCGGCTCGTACGCCAAGAGCCTGCCCGGCCTGGAGGTCGACGGCGAGCGGATCATCACGAGCGACCACGCGCTGACCCTGGACCGGGTCCCCTCGTCGGTGATCGTCCTCGGCGGCGGTGTGATCGGCGTCGAGTTCGCCAGTGTGTGGAAGTCCTTCGGCGCGGACGTGACGATCGTCGAGGCGCTGCCTCGGCTGGTGGCCGCCGAGGACGAGGAGTCGTCCAAGGCTTTGGAGCGGGCGTTCCGCAAGCGGAAGATCAACTTCAAGGTCGGCAAGCCGTTCGAGAAGGTCGAGAAGACCGAGAACGGCGTCAAGCTGACCATCTCTGGCGGCGAGACCGTTGAGGCGGAGCTGCTGCTGGTCGCCGTCGGTCGCGGCCCGAACACCGCCAACCTCGGGTACGAGGAGCAGGGCGTCACGATGGACCGCGGCTACGTGCTGACCGACGAGCGGCTGCGCACCAGCGTCCCGAACGTCTACGCCGTCGGCGACATCGTGCCGGGCCTCCAGCTCGCGCACCGGGGCTTCCAGCAGGGCATCTTCGTCGCCGAGGAGATCGCCGGGCAGACCCCGGCCGTCATCGACGAGGTCGGCATCCCGCGGGTCACCTACTGCGACCCGGAGCTGGCGTCGGTGGGCCTGACCGAGGCGAAGGCCAAGGAGCAGTACGGGGCCGACAAGGTCCAGGCGTACAACTACTCGCTCGGCGGCAACGGCAAGAGCCAGATCCTCAAGACCACCGGCTTCGTGAAGCTGGTCCGGGTCGAGGACGGCCCGGTCGTCGGCGTCCACATGGTCGGCGCGCGGGTGGGTGAGCTGATCGGTGAGGCGCAGCTCATCTACAACTGGGAGGCCTACCCGGCCGAGGTCGCCCAGCTCGTGCACGCCCACCCGACCCAGAACGAGGCCCTGGGCGAGGCGCACCTGGCTCTCGCCGGCAAGCCGCTGCACGCGCACGCCTGATCACCCAAACCGCGGCGTCCGGCGACGGGCGAAGATCCCCCAAGGGGAATGAAGGAGTCTGGAGAACATGCCGGTATCGGTCACCATGCCCCGGCTCGGCGAGAGCGTCACCGAGGGCACCGTCACGCGCTGGCTCAAGCAGGAGGGCGACACGGTCGAGGTCGACGAGCCCCTGCTCGAGGTCTCGACCGACAAGGTCGACACCGAGATCCCGTCGCCCGCGGCGGGCGTGCTGAGCCGGATCGTGGTCGGCGAGGACGAGACCGCCGAGGTCGGTAGCGAGCTGGCCGTCATCGCCGGTGAGGGCGAGTCGACCGGTGGCGGCGAGGCCGCCGGTCAGGAGCAGGCCCCGGCCGAGTCGGCGGAGCCGGCCGCCGAGCCGACGGCCGCCGCCGAGGGCGCCGCCGACGAGGTGGCGCAGGACCAGACCCCGGCCGAGACGCCGGCTCCGGCCGCCGCGCCGTCGGGCGAGGGCACCGCGGTGAAGATGCCGGCCCTGGGTGAGAGCGTCACCGAGGGTACGGTCACCCGCTGGCTCAAGCAGGTCGGCGACACCATCGAGGTGGACGAGCCGCTGCTGGAGGTCTCCACCGACAAGGTGGACACGGAGATCCCGTCGCCGGTCGCCGGCACGGTGCTGGAGATCAAGGTCGCCGAGGACGAGACCGCCGACGTCGGCGCCGACCTGGCGATCATCGGCGTCGCCGGTGGAGCCCCCGCTCAGGCCAAGCCCGAGCCGAAGCCCGAGCCGAAGGCGGAGGCCGCGCCGGCGCCGAAGCCGGAGCCGAAGGTCGAGGAGCCCACCCCGGGCATGTCGTACAACGAGCCGGCCGCCGAGGCGGAGACCTCGGCGCAGCCGGCGCAGGCCGAGCAGGCGGCTCAGCCGTCCGGGCCGACCGCCGCGCCGCAGCGCCCGTCCGCCCCGGCGCCGGGTGGCGGCGAGGAGGCCGCCGGGTACGTCACCCCGCTGGTCCGCAAGCTGGCCAGCGAGCACGGCGTCGACCTGGGCTCGCTCAACGGCACCGGCGTGGGTGGCCGGATCCGCAAGCAGGACGTCCTCGACGCGGCCGAGAAGGCGAAGGCCGCCAACGCCGCGCCGGCTCCGGCGGCACAGCCGGCCGCCACCGCGCCGGCCGCGACCAAGCCGGCCGCGAAGCCGCAGCCGAGCGGCAAGCGGGGCACCACGGAGAAGCTCCCCCGGATCCGCAAGGCCATCGCCAAGCGGCTGCACGAGTCGCTGCACGAGATGGCGCAGCTCACCACTGTGGTCGAGGTGGACGTCACCCGGGTCGCCAAGCTGCGGGCACAGGCGAAGGACTCCT
The DNA here is from genome assembly GCF_040675595.1 of Micromonospora sp. NPDC049580. Taxonomy (NCBI): domain Bacteria; kingdom Bacillati; phylum Actinomycetota; class Actinomycetes; order Micromonosporales; family Micromonosporaceae; genus Micromonospora; species Micromonospora sp. NPDC049580. The sequence continues at coordinate 618 of NZ_JBFAPG010000554.1, read as the reverse complement.
TCGTGCAGCGGCACGGCGTGAAGCTGTCCTTCCTGCCGTTCTTCGCCCTCGCCGCCGTCGAGGCGCTCCAGACGTACCCGATCGTCAACGCTCGGATGGACCTTGAGGCTGGCACGATCACCTACCCGGAGGCGGAGCACCTCGGCATCGCGGTGGACACCGAGCGGGGCCTGCTGACGCCGGTCATCCACAACGCCGGCGACCTCAACCTGGGCGGCATCGCCAAGCGGGTCGCGGACCTGGCCGAGCGGACCCGGACCAACAAGGTCAGCCCGGACGAGCTGGCCGGGGCGACCTTCACGCTGACCAACACGGGCAGCCGGGGCGCGCTCTTCGACACCCCGATCGTGCCGTCGCCGCAGTCGGCGATGCTCGGCACGGGTGCCGTGGTCAAGCGGCCGGTCGTGGTCAACGACCCGGAGCTGGGCGAGGTCGTCGCGGTCCGGTCGATGGTCTACCTGGCCATGTCCTACGACCACCGGCTGATCGACGGCGCCGACGCGGCGCGCTTCCTGACCGCGGTCAAGGAGCGGCTGGAGGCCGGCAACTTCGAGTCGGAGCTGGGCCTGGCCTGATCCCACGCCAACGCCGAAAGGGCGCCCCGGTCGTCGACCGGGG
>NZ_JBFAPG010000553.1:0-3839 GCF_040675595.1 Micromonospora sp. NPDC049580 | reverse complement strand
GGCTCCCCGAGGGAGAGCCGGCCGTCGGTGGAACGTCGTTACTTGGCCATCGTGGTGCCGGTGGAGCGCAGGTGCTCGCACGCCTCGACGACACGGGCGGCCAGGCCGGCCTCGGCGGCCTTGCCCCAGGCACGCGGGTCGTACAGCTTCTTGTTGCCGACCTCGCCGTCGACCTTCAGCACGCCGTCGTAGTTGCGGAGCATGTGGTCCGCGACGGGCCGGGTGAAGGCGTACTGCGTGTCGGTGTCGATGTTCATCTTCACGACGCCGTAGTCGAGAGCCTCGCGGATCTCGCTCAGCAGGGAGCCCGAGCCGCCGTGGAAGACCAGGCTGAGCGGCTTGTCCTTGCCGTACTTGGCGCCGACCGCCTCCTGGATCTGGTTCAGGATCTCCGGGCGGAGCTTGACGTTGCCCGGCTTGTAGACGCCGTGCACGTTGCCGAAGGTCAGCGCCGCCATGTAGCGGCCCTTCTCGCCGAGGCCGAGCGCCTCGACCATGGCCAGGCCGTCCTCGGTGGTGGTGTAGAGCTTGTCGTTGATGGCGTTCTCGACGCCGTCCTCCTCGCCACCGACGACGCCGACCTCGATCTCAAGGACGACCTTGGCCTTGGCGGCCTCGTCGAGCAGCTGGGAGGCGATCTGCAGGTTCTCGGCGACCGGCACGGCCGAGCCGTCCCACATGTGCGACTGGTACAGCGGCTGCTCGCCGCGCTTCACGCGCTCCTGCGAGATGCCCAGCAGCGGACGGACGAACTTGTCCAGCTTGTCCTTCGGGCAGTGGTCGGTGTGCAGCGCGATGTTGACCGGGTACTTCTTGGCCACCTCGTGCGCGTACGCGGCGAACGCCACCGCGCCGGTCACCATGTCCTTGATCGAGGGACCGGACAGGTACTCGGCGCCACCGGTGGAGACCTGGATGATGCCGTCGCTCTCCGCGTCGGCGAAGCCCTTGAGCGCCGCGTTAAGCGTCTGGGAGGAGGTCACGTTGATCGCGGGGTACGCGTACCGGCCAGCCTTGGCGCGGTCCAGCATCTCCGCGTAGGCCTCGGGGGAAGCGATGGGCATGTGATGCGCTCCTTACTTACCACTCTCGGCCGTGCTGGCCGCTGTTGTTCACTTGTGCGCCGGACCGCGCTGTCCTCCGCCCGGCAGTATCCCGCAGGTGTGGTGCGCAGGACCAACCGAGGGGGGTGTCAGCCGCTCACCGGGTGTCCAGACGGTCCGGCACGATGACGCTGATCAGCCAGGTGACCACTGTCATCACGATCGCTCCCCAGAACGCCGCCCAGAAGCCGTCCACCTGGAACGGCAGGTCGAGCCCGCGGGCGATCCGGTCGGTGAGCAGGAAGAGCAGCGCGTTGACCACCAGCGCAAACAGGCCCAGGGTCAGCAGGTAGAACACGCAGCCGACCACCCGGATGATCGGCTTGAGCACCGCGTTGATCACGCCGAAGATGAGCGCCACCACGATCAGCGTGAGCACGGTGTTGCCACCCGAACGGCCGTGCACGTCGACGCCGGGCACGATCAGCGTGGTCACCCACAACGCGACCGCGGTGATCGCCAGTCGGATGAGGAAGCCCACGGCACCATCCTGGCATCGGCTCGCGCCATCATGGGTTGATTCCGCCGACTCGGCTTCCGCGCGCGCCGCCGACGCAGCCCGTACGGTGGTGAGAATCGTGCCCCGAGAACCCGGGAGGGACCATGGGTCAGCCCGATGAGGACTTCACCCCCGGCGACCACCTCGCCGCGGACGAACGCGACCCCGAGGCGGAGCCGGCCGACGCGGTCGAGCAGGCCACCGTGGTCGACCCGGCGCACGTCGACGTCGAGCCGCAGCGCGGCATGGAGGTCGACGACTGGGACGCCATGGAGCAGGCCCGGGTGGTCACTGCGGACGAGGACGACTACCGCTGACGGCTCAGCGAGCTTCGTCGACCAGCTTCGGGTGACGGGCCGCCCAGTCGCCGAGCCGGTCCTCCCGCAGCGCGGTCAGGAACTCCGGCGCGAGCCTCGGGTCGGTACGCAGGTAGCGGTCCTTCCCGGTCGGCCAGACGACCGGCAGGCCGATCCCGACCGGCTCCACCGATCGCAGCGTGGAGGCGAGCCGCAGCAGGTCCAGCATGGCGGCCCGGTCGGGTGACACGACGAGGTCCGGGCCGACGGTGGTCAGCAGCTTGGCGAGGCGTACCGGATCGGTGAGCACGCCCTGCTCGGTGGTCTGGCGGACCAGCCCGGCGGCGAAGAGCCGGGCGTTGCGGTCCCGGTCCTGGCTCCCCTCGGGCAGACCGTAGCGCTGGCGGAGCAGGTCGACCGACGCGGCGCCGTCGAGACGTTGGCAGCCGGCCGGGAAGACCCGCTTCGTGTGGACGGAGCGCACCCGCTCGGGCAGGCAGGCCGGCACCCCGCCAAGGGCGTCGGTCAGCGAGCGCACCGCGCGGTACGTCAGCACCACGCCAGCGTCCACCCGGACCCCGGTCAGCTCGGCCACCGTACGCCGAGTCAGTTCGTACCCCTTGGTCAGCTCGGGGCGGGTGAACCCGGCGCCGAACGGGAACGCGGCGTTCAGCTTGTCGGTCCCCTGGCCCGGAATCGGCACCCCCAGGTCACGTGGCAGCGACACCAGGTAGGGGCGACTGCGGTCGGCCGGGATGTGCACCAACAGGACCGCGTCCGCGTGTGCCGCCGTCCGGCCGTCGCCGTCGATGCCGAGCAGCAGAATGTTCAGCGCGCCGGTCGGTGTCGGCCGACCCGACTCACCGAGCAGCTCGGCGGTCGGCGGCGGCCCCGCGCGCTCCGGGGTCAGCAGGGGCACCCCGAGCCCCAGCACCCCGAGCAGGGCCAGCGCGGTGCCACCGGCCTGCCAGCGGCGTCGGCGCCGACGCCGGCCGATCGCCAGCCGGTCGATGGCGGCCCGCAGCGGGCCGGTCGGCGGGGTCAGCGGCTCGTGCCGGGCGAAGGCGGCCCGCAGGTCATCCTCGATCATGAGCGAACCTCCACATACTCGGCCCGGAGCGTGGCCAGGGCCCGGGAGATGGACGAACGTACGGTCCCGACGGCGCAGCCGAGAATGTCGGCGATCTCGGCGTCGGGTAGGTCCTCGTAGTAGCGCAGCACGAGGGTGGCGCGCTGCCTGCGTGGCAGCCGGGACAGCCAGGTCCAGATCTGGTCCCGGTCCACGGCGGACTGGGCGTGGTCGGCCGACGCCGGCAGGGACTCGTCGGGCTCCCCGCGCAGCAGCACCCGGCGCATCCACGAGCCGCGCTTCCAGTCGACGTACTGGTTGGTGAGCATCCGGCGCACGTACCGCTCGGGTGAGTCCGCGCGGACGACCCGCCGCCAGTTCAGCTGGACCCGGACCATCGTCTCCTGCACCAGATCCTGCGCCTGGTGCGGATCGCCGGTGAGCATCACCGCGTACCGCAGCAGCGGGGCAAGTCGCGTGTCCGCGAACTCCTCGTACGTCACTGCACCTCCCGGGGTCCTGCCTCAGATGACGGGAGCGGGCCGGTGGAACGTTGCGGTGACGGTGATCAACCTTTCGGTTCGTCTTGCCGACCAGGCGGTGATCAGGGGCGGCGCTGAACCTTAGCGATTCCTTAAGATCCGCAGGCTGCACCTGAATCCCCCACTTGGAGGAATCCCCCTCATGCTCACCCACTCCACCCGGCGATGGCTCGCCGGCCTGGGCGTCGCAGGCGCGTTCGTCGCCGCCTCCGCCAGTCCGGCCCTCGCCGAGCCCGCGGCCGAGTTCTACATGTTCTTCGAGAACGTCACCGTCGCCCCCGGCTCCGCCGGGGTCGTTCGTGGAGCGACCGTGCTCGGCTCCGAGCCGGC
>NZ_JBFAPG010000552.1:0-3849 GCF_040675595.1 Micromonospora sp. NPDC049580 | reverse complement strand
GGCCGGCCTGGGCCAGCGCGACGATCTCGGCGTGCGGCCCACCGGCGTAGGCGTGGAAGCCCTCCCCCACGACCTCGCCGTCGGCGTCGAGCAGCACGCACCCGACCACCGGGTTGGGGCTGGTGGTGCCCAGCCCGCGAGCCGCCAGCTCGATCGCACGCCGCATCGCCTCATCGACGGAGACGCTGGCCATCGCCCTGTTCTGCCCTCTCACTCGCCGGTCCGCGCGCGGGCGGTCAGGGAGGCGGCATGGACCGCGGGCAGGCGGCGGCGGAGTCCGGGTACGGCACAGCCGACCCGGATGGGCGGCACGGCACGCTGACGCCAGCGGCCGGCTCGGACCCGTCCGTCCCGCGCGCTGTCTCCCATCCGGACTGTCTGGGCGCGGACGAACCGCCCCCAACCGTCGGCCCCGGATTTTCACCAGGTCCACCGGGCGGCAAGCCGTCCGGGTCGCGGGCTGACCACGGTTGGACCGTGGATCACCGCCGGTTCGGAATTTCACCGAGTCCCGCCAGCGCGTGGTGGGTACTCCGCAGTCTTACACGCCGAACGCGGTGTGTCCTTATCCAGGCGAGCTAGTTCACAGCGGGATCACGCGTCAGGTGACGCCGCGCCGCCGGTCCACCGCCACGTACGACCCCGGTTGGCTCTTGGCGACCGTCTTCATCTCCGAGGCCACCGCGATCGCCTCCAGGGGGTCGGTGAACCGCTTGCCGGCGTCGGAGAGGGAGACGCCGATGGACAGCGTGACCAGGGCGGCCCGGCGGATGTTGCCGCGCCGGTCCTTCAGCTCGACGAAGCCGCGCTCACGGTCGGTGGCGTCGTAGAGCGTGTCGGCGGACTTCTCGAAGTCGACCACCGCCCGGGAGGTCAGCGGGCGGACCTGGTCCGGCGCGCAGACGATCACGAAGTCGTCGCCGCCGACGTGACCGAGGAACGCCGGCGGCAGACCCACCGCCACCACCGCCCGGTGCAGGCTGCGGGCCAGCGCGGAGATGAAGTCGTCGCCACGCACGAAGCCGTACCGGTCGTTGACGCTCTTGAACCGGTCGATGTCGATGTAGCCGACCGCGTAGTCCACCCCGTGCCGGACCCGGTCGCTGATCTCCCGCCGGATCCGGCTGTTGCCGGGCAGCCCGGTCAGCGGGGAGACCTCCCGGAACTCCTTGTTGCGGCGCAACGTCGAGGAGACCCGGGCCACCAGCTCGGCGGTGTCGAACGGCTTGACCAGGTAGTCGTCCGCGCCGGCGCTGAGCCCGTGGACCTTGTCGACGGTCATCCCCTTGGCCGTCAACATGATCACCGGAAGGGCGGAGGTCATCGGGTCGGCGCGCAGCCGCCGGGTCAGCTCCAGCCCGTCGATGCGGGGCATCATGAGGTCGACCACGGCCAGGTCCGGCCGCTGCCGCTCGATGACCTCCAGGGCCTCCTGGCCGTCACTGGCGTGGATCACCTCGAAGCCGTGCAACCGCAGGTTGAACTCGACGAACCGAGCGATGTCCGCGTCGTCGTCGACGACGAGGATGATGTCCTTGCGGTCGGCCTCCGGCTCCACCTCAGGCCCCGGGCGCCGCGCGCTCCGCCAGGGCCCGCAGTCGCCGGACCGCCTCGGCCGGGTCGGCGGCGCCGTAGACGGCGGTGCCGGCCACGAACGCGTCGGCGCCGGCGGCGGACGCCTGCTCGATGGTGTCGGCGGCGATCCCGCCGTCCACCTCGATGCGCAGCTCCAGGTGGCCGGCGTCGACGTGCCGGCGGGCGGCGCGGACCTTGTCCAACAGCTGCGGGATGAACCGTTGCCCGCCGAAGCCCGCCTTGATCGTCATGATCAGCAGGGTGTCGAAGCTGGGCAGCAGCTCCAGGTACGGCTCGATCGGGGTGTCCCGGTCGATGGCCAGCCCGGCCTTCGCGCCGGCCGAGCGCAGGTCCTTGGCGAGCGCCACCGGGTCGTCGGCCGCCTCGGCGTGGAACGTGACGTTGTATGCCCCGGCGTCGGCGTAGCCGGGGGCCCACCTACGCGGGTCGGAGATCATCAGGTGCACGTCGAACGGCATCGTGGTGGCGGCCCGCAGGCTCTGCACGACGGGCAGCCCGATGGTCAGATTGGGCACGAAATGGTTGTCCATCACGTCCACGTGCAACCAGTCCGCGGCGTCCTCGACGGCACGGACCTCTTCGGCGAGGCGGGCGAAATCGGCGGCCAGGATGCTCGGCGCGACGATCGGCGGCGGTACGGTCACGGGGCCAGTGTACGAACGCGGCCACCCGCCGCCCGCAGCACGGCACCAACTCCGACACGCTGTGATCCAGCAGTGACCAGTAGTGCAGAATGAGCCGGTCCGGGCCATCGATTCCGGACGAACAGACATCAGTGGCTGGCCGATCGACCCAAACGCGACGACACTCCAACCGGGACGGTGCCGTAGGCTGCACGCCCGCCGGGGTCGCGCCGCGGGGCGCGGTGACCGGTCGCCAGCTCCCGGGAGGGCGGACGATGCGACGGTGGCTTCCAGCGCTGGCGCTGGTCGGCATCACGACGATGCTGCTGGCCGGCTGCGGTCCGGCACGAGGCGCGGACGGTGACCTCACCGACGACTGGCCGGCACTGCGGGTTCCAAGACCGTTCACCCCCGCCACCGACACCTGCCTGCCCCGGATCACCTCCGTCGTGCAGGCCAGCACGTACGAGACTGTCGACTGCGCCCGCAGCCATCTCGCCGAGGCGATCCACGTCGGCACGTTCACCGGTACGGCCGCGCAGGCCGGCACCCGACCGGGCCCGGGCTCGACCGCGCTGCGCGCGGCCCGCTCCGAGTGCGACCAGCGGGCCCGGGAGGTGCTCGGCGGCGACTGGCACACGGCCCGGCTCACCCTGACGCTCTCGCTGCCCAGCGGCCCAGCCTGGACCGGCGGCGCACGCTGGTTCCGCTGCGACCTCAGCGAGACCGACAGCATCGACAACACCCGGCCGGTGAACCGCGTCGGCAGCCTGCGCGGCGCGTTGATCGGCGACACCCCGCTGACCCACGGCTGCTTCGACCCCAAGCTGATCGGCGACAACCTCAACTACATGGCCCCGGTGCTCTGCACCGAGCCGCACCGCGCCGAGTTCGTCGGCGTCTACGAGGAACGGGACATGAGCTGGGCCGAGTTCACCCGCGCGGGCGAGCAGGCGCACCGGCGCTGCATGGCGTTGATCGCCACGTACGCGGCCGTGCCGAACAACAGCGACCTGCCGTACCGGGCCGGGTCCATCTACTACCCACCGTCGCAGCGGGAATGGGAGGAGGGCGACCGTGGAGTGCGCTGTTTCCTGTGGAGCGACGACCGCAAACTCACCCGTTCGATGCGCGGCGCCGGCCCCGAGGGACTGCCCGCGATCTGAGTCGCGGTGCCGTATGCTGCTGCGCCGTGGCGCTACCGGCCGGCTGGGGGCCGTCCGGAGGTCACCAGCGGCGGGAGGTCGACGATGCGACGGTGGTTGACGGCGATTGCCGGGGGCGCGGTGGTGGCCCTGGCGCTCACCGGCTGTGGCGCACCCGCCGGAGTCGACCGTGACCTCATCGACGACTGGCCGGCGCCCGTGGTGGCGCAGCAGTTCGTCCCCGCCGCCGGCGTCTGCCACCACTCCTCCCAGCAGGTCGGCTTCCTCAGCGGCTACAACCCCATGGAGTGCGCCGAGTCGCACCGGGTGGAGACCCTGCACGTCGGCACGCTCACCGGCCCCGGCACCGAACGCGGCACACCTCCGCCGCCCGGCTCGGTGGGCATGCAGGCCGCGCAGGCCGGCTGCGAGACGGAGGTCAACAAGGCCGTCGGCGCCGACTGCCGCTCCGGGCGCCTCGGGCT
>NZ_JBFAPG010000551.1:0-3852 GCF_040675595.1 Micromonospora sp. NPDC049580 | reverse complement strand
CCGCCCCGTACAGCGAGCACAGCCCGGTCGACCTCACCGACAGCGAACCGGCCGACCGCGCGACCGCCGGCCGTGATCGTCGGCGTTCCCGCCGCCTCCAGCAGCCGGGTCCGCGCGGTGGACGGGTCGCTGTCGGTGAGGTCGACCGGGCTGTGCTCGCTGTACGGGGCGGTCAGCCGCGATTCGTCGACCCGCAGCGGCACCAGCACTCCCCCGCCGCCGAGCTGGTCGCGGCCGGTGGCGGTCTTCCACACCTCACCCGCGAGGGAGGTGCTCGCGTAGTGCCGGGTGAGCACGGCCAGCACCCGGCTGGCGCCGCTGACGGCCCGGTCGAACTCGGCCCGCCCGCCGGCGAGCAGCGGCACGTCCAGCGCGCGGCGGTCCACCCGCAGCCCGGCGTCCTCCAACTGGTCGGTGATCCACTCGGCCCAGAGCCGGTCGGCGGAGGCGTAGCTGAGCAGCACGGCCTGCTCGGCGGTGAGCCGGCTCCGTTCGAACTCGGCCAGCGAGCGGCGACGGTCCGTCTCGCCGATCGGGTGCAGCTGCGTGATCCGCCCGTCGGTGATCACCGAGGCGAGCTGCTCGTACGCGGCCAGCAGGGTGCCGACCTGCTCGGGCCGGTCGCCGAACGCGGCGAGGATCTCCTCGTAGGCGTAGAACGTGCGGTACGGCACCTCGATGGTGTTCCAGTAGCGGGCGGCCGCCGCGTCGGAGAGGTGGTCGAGGAACGGGGCGAACTCGGCGCGGACCAGGTCCCGACCGGTCTCCAGCTTGCGCAGCTCGGCGTCCTCCACGCGCATCGGCACCGGCAGCAGCAGCGGCGGGTCGTCCGGGCGCTGGCTGCGGATGGAGCGGGCCACCGCCGCCGCGCCACGGATGCTCTGGGTGGACATGGTGAAGCAGTTGACGACCAGGTCGGGCAGTTGGACGGTGCAGATGCCGGCGACGTCGCTGAGGCCGGTGCGGCTGTCGATCAGCACCACGTCGTACTCGGCGCGCATCTGCGCCCGGACCGCGTCGATGAACGACGCGCCGCCCTGCCGCTCGTAGAAGTTGGCCCAGTCGAAGGTGCTCACCAGCCGGGAGTACGCCGAGTCCTGCTGCCCGGCGGCCACGAAGTCGATCACGCCGCCGTGGCTGAAGTCCCAGTTCAGCGAGACCGCGCGTCGTTGGATCTTGGCATGACCGGTGAGGATCTCCTGGGAGTCCTCGTCACGGTTGCGCTGCATCGTGGCGATCGAGTAATCCCAGATCATCTCGATGACGCCGGGGGTGGCGCGCAGCTCCTTGTCGCGCAGGAACGGATGAAAGTAGCGGTGCAGGCCCGGAGACTCCAGGTCCCAGTCGACGACCAGCACCTGCAACCCCTGGCTGGCCAGGATCCAGGCCACGTTGGCCAGCGCCATCGTGCGGCCGGTGCCGCCCTTGTACGAGTAGAAGGTCACGATCTGGCCGCGTGCCGTCTCGTTCACCGCCATGGCGTGCCTCCCCTAGGGACCTTCGAGGATCGGGCGAAGACCGGAGCCGTCGGTGGGCGGCTCCTGGTAGACCGTGCCCGTGCGGTAGATCCGACCCTGCTCGACCACCAGCACGTCCTCCAGTTCCTCCTGGAAGCGTGCGGAGGTCGCGATCTCGGTGCGCCACACGTCGCGGGTGTTGTGCAGCACGTGATGCGGGAGCACCCGGGCCAGGGTGTCCCACATCTTGCGGTTGCCGCCGGCAGCCGCGTCGTCGGCGGCCGTCCACGGCACCAGCACCGGCGCCCGGGGCGAGTTCACGTCCCGGTCGTAGCCGATCAGGCTGACCTGGTAGCGCGGCAGGTCGGCGGACCAGACGTCGACCACCAGCACGACGATCTGGTTGTGCGCCCGCGCCCACTCCCGGACCACGGCCAGCTCCTCGGCGTCCTCCACTGTCCAGCCGTAGCTCTTGGTGGTGGCGATGGCCCCGGCCCAGCTGCCGATCGGCACCTCCAGCTCGGGCCGGTACGGCCGCCAGTCCCGCGAGACCGCGCCGTAGCGGTCCTCGGCGCCGGGCCGGCTGCCGGCCAGCTCGGCGGAGCTGCCGGCGACCAGCACGATGTGCACGTGCCGGGCACTGGTGGCCCGCTGCACCGCCGTCGACATGCTCGGGCCGTGGTGCGCCTGCGGCCTCGCCGGCCGGTCGAAGGCACTGGTCACCTTGGACAGCACGGGGCGCTGCGCCGGCCGGTGCAGGGTGTGGTCGCGGGCGGTCTGCACGATGTGCCGGGCGAGCGCGTCGACGAAGTCCTTGTAATCGTCCTCGTGCCGTTTGCGCTGCTTGAGGGTGAGCAGGCCGTCCTGGGCGTAGGCGGTGCCGGTGTGGAAGTTGCGGTACTGGAAGCCGGCGACCGCCGTGGGCAGCCGGTCGCACGGGAGCCACTGCACCGGCACGATCGCGGGCGGACGAACGTGGAACTGCCGCTCGTGCTCGTCGATCCGGTCGGCGAAGACCTGGAACTCCCGACCGCAGTAGTCGCTGACGACGTACCGCGGCGAGGTGAGCGCGACCAGGCAGGCGCTGGTGGACAACGCGTCGGACAGGGTGTCCGGCCAGGTGCTGCCGAGCGGGATGTGCCCGTCGATGAACCCCGCCTCGTCCCAGTGGAGGGCGGCCAGCCCGGCCACCGCCTCGCTGAGATCGACGAAGAACTCCTGTATCTGGCTGTTGCGGTTGTCCTCCTGGGCGTAACTCAGGAAAAAGAGTGGCACGCCCGCCTCCGCTCACGGGTTCCACGACCGGTAGGCACAGTATAGGACCGTCGATGCCACCCCACCCGGACCGCGATCATCGCTGCGGGCCGGCGAAGAGTCATATGCCCGACGCTTTGGGGTAGACCGTCGCCGTGTCCGAGGGCCTCCGGGTGGTCGTGGTCGGCGCCGGCTTCTCCGGTCTCGCCGCCGCGGCGGCGCTGCACCGGGCCGGCGCGCGCGTGCGGGTGCTGGAGGCCCGCGACCGCGTCGGCGGGCGGGTGCTGACCCGATGGCTGCCCGACGGGACGCAGCTCGACCTGGGCGCCCAGTGGATCGGCCCGACCCAGGACCGGATGTACGCGCTGGTCGCCGAGCACGGGCTGGTCACCTTCGCCTCGGCGGCGCTCGGCGCGTCCACCCTGCTGTGGGCCGGCGAGCGGCGACCCGACCCGCCGGCGCAGGTCGCCCGGGTACTCGGGCTGCTCGACGGGTACGCCGCCGTCCTGGACCCGGCCGAGCCGTGGCGGGCGCCGGAGGCCGCACGGTGGGACGCGACGACGCTCGGCGGCTGGCTGCGCGCCACGGCCGGGGACACCGACACGGCCGACTACCTGGGGCGGCTGCTCGCCGGCGGGCTGCTGGCCACCGCCGCGGACGAGCTGTCCCTGCTGCACCTGCTGTTCTACCTGCGCAGCGCGGGCGGCACCGGGCCACTGCTGGGCATGGCCGGCGGCGCGCAGCAGGACCGGATCGTGGGCGGTCCTGCGGCGTTGGCCGAGCGGATGGCGGCCGGGTTGCCGCCGGAGACGCTGCGGCTGGGCGCCGCGGTGCACACGATCCGGCAGGACGCGGACGGGGTGACGGTGTGCACCGACGCCGGGCCCGTCGACGGCGACGCCGTGGTGGTCGCGCTGGCACCGGCGCTGGCCGGCCGGATCCGGTACGACCCCCCGCTGCCGGCGCTGCGCGACGGCCTGACGCAGCGGATGCCGATGGGGTCGGCGTGGAAGGTGCACGCCGTCTACGCCGAGCCGTTCTGGCGTGCCGACGGGCGCTCCGGCGTGTCCACCAGCAGCGCCGGACCGCTCACCGAGACGGTGGACAACTCCACCCCGACCTCGCCGCGCGGCGTGCTGAC
>NZ_JBFAPG010000550.1:0-3853 GCF_040675595.1 Micromonospora sp. NPDC049580 | reverse complement strand
CCAGCAGCACGGCCGCGGCGAGCAGCACCAGGCGCAGCCGGCGGACCGGCACGCCGAGCGCGTTGGCCGTGTCGTCGCCCAGCTCCATCATCCGCAGCGCCGGGGCGCAGGCGACGAGCAGCAGCGGCGCCAGCACGGCGGTGACGGCGAGCAGCGGCCCGGCGTTGGCCCAGCCCCGCCCGTCCAGGCTGCCGGTGAGCCAGAGCACCGCACGGGCGGCGTCCATCAGTGGGGCCCGGGTCAGCAAATAGCCGTTGACGCCGGTGAGGATCGCGGCGACGCCGATGCCGACCAGGACGAGCCGGTAGCCGTGCACGCCCCGCCGCCAGGCGAGCGCGTAGATCAGCAGGCCGGTGGCGAGCCCGCCGACGACCGCGGCGCCGGCCAGGGCCAGGCTGCCGCCGCCCAGGACGACCACCACCAGCGCGCCGGTCGACGCGCCCTGGGTGAAGCCGAGGATGTCCGGGCTGCCCAGCGGGTTGCGGACCAGCGACTGGAACACCGTGCCGCCCAGCGCCAGCGCGGCGCCGACCAGCAGGGCGGTGACCAGTCGGGGCAGTCGCAGCTCGGTCACGATGAACTGCTCCGCCACGCTGCCGCCGCCCGTCAGGGTGCGCAGCACGTCGGCCGGGCCCATCGGGTAGTCGCCGCTGCCCATCGCGACCAGACCGAGGCCGGCGGCGAGCACCGCCGCGCCGACGCCGACGGCCAGGGCGCGGGGGCGGAACCGCACCGACAACCCACCGGGGGTACGCAGAACCGTCACGTCACCGCTCCGATTCGCTGCGCGCTGGCGCATCTGCTGGTTCGTTCGTTCACGGGTGCGCCACCCGTCCCCGGGTGACCAGCCAGAGGAAGAGCGGGCCGCCCAGCACGGCGGTGACCATGCCGACCTGGAGTTCACCGGGCCGGCCGAGCACCCGGCCCAGCACGTCGGCGCCGAGCAGCAGCACCGGCGCGAGCACCGCGCAGTACGGCAGCAGCCAGCGCAGGTCGGGCCCGGTCAGCGCGCGTACCAGGTGGGGCACCAGCAGGCCGACGAAGACGATCGGGCCGCAGGCTGCGGTCGCCGCGCCGCAGAGCAGGGTGACCGCGACGATCACGGCGGCCCGGATCAGGGCCGGGCGGGCGCCCAGGGCCCGGGCCGCGTCGTCGCCGAGCGCGAGGGCGTTCAGCGGACGGGCGGCGCCGAGCGCGACCAGCAGGCCCACCAGGATGAACGGCGCCACCCGGGTCACGGTCGCGGAGTCCGCGCTGGCCAGCGAGCCGACCGTCCAGAAGCGCAGCCGGTCCAGCGAGGCGGTGTCCAGCAGCATGACCGCGCTCACGAACGAGTACAGGGTGGCGTTGAGCGCCGCGCCGGCCAGCGCGAGGCGGGCCGGGGTGGCGCCACGCCCGCCGCCCACGGCGTAGACCAGCGCGGTGACCAGCGCGGCGCCGAGCAGCGCGAACCAGACGTACCCGCCGATGGCGGTGACGCCCAGGAAGGCGGCGGCGGTGGCCACGGCGGCGGACGCGCCCGCGTTGATGCCGAGCAGCCCGGGGTCGGCGAGGGGGTTGCGGGTGAGGGCCTGCATCACGGCGCCGGCCACTCCGAGCGCCGTGCCGGCGAGCAGCCCGAGCAGGGTGCGGGGCAGGCGCATCCGGTGCACCACCGCGTACTCGGCGGCGTCGCGGTGCAGCAGCCCGGACCAGACGTCGGCGAGCGGCAACGACTTCGCGCCGACCGCGATGCTGAGCACCAGGATCACGCCGAGCAGCGTCACCGCGCCGAGCAGGCCGGCGGCGCGGGCCGCCCGGTGTCGCTGCGGGGGAGGGGCCGTCGACCCGGCCGGCGCGGAGGGTGCCAGCGTGGTGACGGTGGGTGTGGCGTCCAGTGTGGGCTCCGGGGGTGTGGCGACACGGCGAACCGCTGTTGACAACGACCGAGGTTAGGCTAACCTAACTCCGCTGTCCCGGTCGACCCCGACCTTCCCCTGATCGAAAGACGACACCATGCCCGATGCACTGTCCGCCCGTCGCCTCTCTCGTCGTGGCCTGCTGGCCGCTGGCGGCGCCGCCACGCTGGCCGCGCTGCTCGCCGGCTGCGGCAAGGACGATGCCGCCAAGCCCGCTGGCAGCGGAAATGCCGGTGGCCCCTGGTCATTCACCGACGACCGCAACAAGAAGATCGAGGCGGCGGCCCGCCCGGCGCGCGTGGTGGCCTTCACCGGAGTGGCGGCAGCACTGGTCGATTTCGGTCTCGACAAGCAGCTCGTCGGCGTGTTCGGGGAGACCAAGCGCGCCGACGGCACGGCCGACCCGCAGGCGGGCGACCTGAACCTCGAGGGCGTCGAGATCCTCGGCAACGTGTGGGGCGAGTTCAGCCTGGAGAAGTACGCGGCCCTGCGCCCCGAACTGCTCGTCACCCACATGTACGACCCGGACGCCCTCTGGTACGTGCCGGACGAGAGCAAGGACAAGATCCTGCCGCTCGCGCCCAGCGTGGCGATCACCACCGCCCGGGTGCCGATGACCAAGCCCATCGAGCGGTACGCCGCGCTGGCCCAGTCGCTCGGCGCGGACCTCTCGGCCAAGAAGGTCACCGACGCGAAGACCCGCTTCGACGCCGCCGCCGACGCCGTCCGACAGGCCGTCAAGGCCAACCCGGGCATCAAGGTGATGGCCTGCTCCGGCAGCCCCGACCTGTTCTACGTCTCCAACCCCAAGGTCAGCACCGACCTCATGTACTTCGCCGAGCTGGGCGTCGACATCGTGGTGCCCACCAAGCTCGAGGCCGGCGACTACTTCGAGGCGCTCAGCTGGGAGAACGCCGGCAAGTTCCCCGCCGACCTGATCCTGCTGGACAACCGCAGCACCGCCCTGCAACCCAAGGACCTCACCGCCAAGCCGACCTGGCAGCAGCTGCCCGCCGTGCGGGCCAACCAGGTGACCCCGTGGGACGCGGTGCCCCGCTTCTCGTACGCCGGCGCCGCGCCGCTGCTGGAGAACCTCGCCACCGCCATTCGGAACGCGAAGAAGGTCAGCTGACGCCGTGAGCACCAGCACCCGCGAACCCGTCGCCCTGCAGTACCGCTTCTTCGCCGCGCACGTCCTGCGGGCCCGGCGGGTCGGCGCCTCGCTGATCCGGGTCACCTTCGGCGGCGCGGAGCTGACCGACTTCGCCGGCGGCGGCCGGGACCAGAGCGTCTCGCTGTTCCTGCCGCACCCCGGGCAGGACGCCCCGGTCGTCCCGGTCGAGCGGGGCGAGGACTGGTTCGGCGCCTGGCGGGCCCTTGCGCCGGACGTCCGCGCGGTCATGCGCTCGTACACCATCCGGGAGCACCGCCCGGCGGCCGGCGAGGTGGACATCGACTTCGTCGGCCACGGGGGCACCGGTCCCGCCTCGCGGTGGGCCAGCCTGGCGGGGCTCGGCGACCGGGTGCTGCTGCTCGGCCCGGCAGTGTACGACAACCGCAGCGTCTGCTTCCGCCCGCCGGACGACACCGACCTCGTGGTGCTGGCCGCCGACGAGACCGCGCTGCCGGCCACCGCCGGAATCCTGGCCTGGCTGCCCGCCGGCACCCGGGTCCGTGCCTGGATCGAGGTCCCGGACGCCGCGGACATCACCGAGCTGCCCACCGAGGCCGCCGCGGAGATCCGCTGGATCGTGCGCGGCAGCACCACACCCGGCAGTGACCTGCTGGTCAGCGCGCTCCGCGCCGCCCGGCTGCCCGCCGGTAACCCGTACGCCTGGATCGCCGGCGAGTCCGGCGTGGTGCGGGCGCTGCGCCGGCACCTGGTCGGCGAGCGCGGCTTCGACCGTCGACGGGTGACCTTCGCCGGCTACTGGCGGCGCGGGCTGTCCGAGGAG
>NZ_JBFAPG010000549.1:0-3865 GCF_040675595.1 Micromonospora sp. NPDC049580 | reverse complement strand
ACCGGCGACCCGTCCGCGGGTCGCCGGTCGCTACGCCTGGTGGCGGTCAGGCTCCCGCGGCCGACTTGAGGTCGGCGGCCCGGTCGGTGCTCTCCCACGACAGGTCCGGCAACTCCCGGCCGAAGTGGCCGTACGCGGCGGTCTGCTGGTAGATCGGGCGGAGCAGGTTGAGGTCCCGGATGATCGCGGCCGGGCGCAGGTCGAACACCTCGGAGACGGCCTTCTCGATCGAGGCCACCGGCACGGTCTCGGTGCCGAACGTCTCGATGAACAGGCTCACCGGGTGCGCCTTGCCGATGGCGTAGGCGACCTGCGCCTCGCACCGCTCGGCCAGGCCGGCGGCGACCACGTTCTTGGCCACCCAGCGCATCGCGTACGCGGCCGAGCGGTCCACCTTGGACGGGTCCTTGCCGGAGAACGCGCCGCCGCCGTGCCGGGCGTACCCGCCGTAGGTGTCGACGATGATCTTGCGGCCGGTCAGGCCGGCGTCACCCATCGGGCCGCCGATCTCGAACCGGCCGGTCGGGTTGACCAGCAGCCGGTAGCCGTCGGTGTCCAGACCGAGGCTCTCCAGCTCGGGCGCGATGACGGAGTCGCGCACGTCGGGGGTGAGCAGCGACTCCAGTGAGATGTCCGCGGCGTGCTGGCTGGACACCACAACGGTGTTCAGGCGGACCGGGCGCAGCCCCTCGTACTCGATGGTGACCTGGGTCTTGCCGTCCGGGCGCAGGTACGGGATGGTCCCGTCCTTGCGCACCGCGGCGAGCCGGCGGGCCAGCCGGTGGGCCAGGGCGATGGGCAGCGGCATCAGCTCGGGGGTCTCCGAGCAGGCGAAGCCGAACATCATGCCCTGGTCGCCGGCGCCCTGGGCGTCCAGCGCGCTCTCCGAGGCACCGGTGCGCAGCTCGAAGGCGTTGTCCACGCCCTGCGCGATGTCCTCGGACTGCGCGCCGATCGAGACGCTGACCCCGCAGGACGCGCCGTCGAAACCCTTCTTCGACGAGTCGTAGCCGATGTCGAGGATGGTGCGCCGGACGATGGTGGGGATGTCGGCGTACGCCTTCGTGGTGACCTCACCGGCGATGTGGACCTGGCCGGTGGTGATCATGGTCTCGACCGCGACCCGGCTGTGCGGGTCCTCGGCGAGCAGCGCATCGAGGATGCCGTCGCTGATCTGGTCGGCGATCTTGTCCGGGTGGCCTTCCGTGACCGATTCGGACGTGAAGAGGCGGCGTGTCACGGCACTCCTAAGCGTGTGAGGTCGTTCCGCGGCAGTCTAGTCACCGCTGCGGCCGGTGTCGGGGTCGGTCGCGCGCTGTTCCACCCGTCAGGAGCGGTTGGCCAGCCGCGCCACGACGAGGTCCCACACGGTGTCGGCCACGGCCTCCTTGGCCTGCTCCGGCAGACGGCTCACCGAGCCGTCCGCGCCGATGACCGTCACCGTGTTGGTGTCGGCGCCGAAGACCCGGTCCGGGCCGACCTCGTTGACCACGATCAGGTCGGCCCGCTTCCGGGCGAGTTTCGCCCGGCCGTTGGCCTCCGCGTCGCCGGTCTCGGCGGCGAACACCACCAGCACCTGCTCCGGTCGCTTGCGCTGGCCGAGCTCCGCCGCGATGTCCGGGTTCGTGACGAGCTCGATGGTGGGAGCGACGCCGTCGTCCGACTTCTTGATTTTGCCAGGCGCGTACGTCGCCGGTCGGAAATCGGCCGGAGCCGCCGCCATCACGACCGCGTCGGCCTCGGCGGCGGCCTTGAGGGTCGCCTCGCGCAGCTCGGCGGTCGTGCCGACGCGGACCAGGTCGACCCCGGCGGGGTCGGCGAGGGAGACGTTGGCCGCGATCAGCGTGACCCGCGCGCCCCGGGCGACCGCCGACCGGGCGAAGGCGTAGCCCTGCTTGCCGGAGGAGCGGTTGCCGAGGAAACGGACCGGGTCCAGCGGCTCGCGGGTGCCGCCGGCGGTGACCACCACCCGGCGGCCGGCCAGGTCGGCGGGGGCGGACACGCCCCGAGCGAGGACCTGGCGGGCGACCGCGAAGATCTCCGCCGGGTCGGGTAGCCGGCCCTTGCCGGTGTCGACGCCGGTGAGCCGCCCGACGGCCGGCTCGATGACCCGCACGCCCCGGGCCCGCAGCGTGGCGACGTTGGCGACGGTGGCCGGATGCTCCCACATCTCGGTGTGCATGGCCGGAGCCAGCACGACCGGGCAGCGGGCGGTCAGCAGCGTGTTGGTCAGCAGGTCGTCGGCGAGCCCGTGGGCGGCCTTGGCCAGCAGGTCGGTGGTGGTCGGCGCGACCACCACGAGGTCGGCCTGCTTGCCGAGGCGGACGTGCGGCACCTCGTGCACGTCGGACCAGACGTCGTCGGCGACCGGTTGACCGGAGAGCGCCGCCCAGGTCGGGGCCCCGACGAACTTCAGCGCCGACGCGGTCGGCACGACCCGGACCCGATGGCCCGACTCGGTGAAGAGTCGCAGCAGCTCACACGCCTTGTAGGCGGCGATGCCGCCGCCGACCCCGAGGACGATCGAGGCGGACATCGACGGGTGCGGGCTTACGGCTGGTCGGTCGGCTCAGCGGTGAGCAGGCCCGCGTTGATCTCGCGCATGGCGATGGAGAGGGGCTTCTCCTGCGGGGTCGTCTCGACGAGCGGACCGACGTACTCCAGGAGGCCCTCACCGAGCTGGCTGTAGTAGGCGTTGACCTGGCGCGCGCGCTTGGCGGCGAAGATGACCAGCGCGTACTTCGACGTCGTCTTCTCAAGGAGCTCGTCGATCGGCGGGTTGGTGATGCCTTCGGGGTTGGCGATGGATCCCACGAATTAACCTCTGCGTCTTTCGAGCCGCGCGGACGCGGTGCTGAGTCTCAACGGCGGCCGGCCGTCAGCCGCGTACACGCGACCAGGCCGGATCCGGATAAGAAGAACCGAGTAAGCCTACCAGCTCGTCGGCGACCCGATCGGTGTGGTCGTGCGTCAGGGTGTGCGCGAAGGCGGCGGCCACGGCGGCGTCGGGCCGGTGCCCGGGCGGGATCAGCAGCACCAGCCGCGCGGCGGGCAGTCGCGCCCGCACCAGCCGGGCCCCGGCGACGTCGAGCGGGAGCAGGACCGGCTGCCCGGCGTCGAGCCGGGCGCGCAGCGGCGGGTCGAGGGTGCCCCGGTGGTACGCGCCGATCCGGGACCACTCCAGCAGGTCTCCGGTGGCCACCCGGCGTTCGAACTCGGCCGGGGCGAGGAAGACCCGTTGCTCTCCGTCCACCTCCGGTTCCCGGCGCGGCCTGGTCGTTGCCGGCACCGGGATCCACACGGACGGGAAACGCGCCCGAACGAGCTCGACGACACTCTCCCTGCCGGAACCCGAAGGTCCAGCCAGGACAGTGAGCCGAGCCGCCGGGCGCGCCTCGTCATCCGTGCTCACTGCTTGTTTCTACACGCTGCCAGGTTCAGTTGGCGGCGAACTCTCCAAGCAGTGCCTTGCGCTGCTGCTCGCCGAGGCCACGCAGGCGACGGCTGTCAGCGATCTTGAGCTTCTCCATGATCTGGGTAGCCCGGATCTTGCCGATGCCCGGCATCGCCTGCAGGACGGCCGAAACCTTGAGCTTGCCCACGACGTCGTCGCTCTCGGCCCGCTCGAGGACGGCACCGAGGGTGGTCTTGCCCTGCTTGAGCTGCTCCTTCAGCTCGGCACGGGCCTTGCGGATCTCCGCGGCCTTCTCGAGCGCGGCAGCGCGCTGTTCGGGGGTCAGTGACGGGAGCGGCACCAGTTCTCCTCAGGTCCCTATCGCGGCGGGCGGGGCGCACCGCCGCATCTGTGAAACGTGGTGTCGCTGTGAACCAAGGGGTCCGTGGTTCCCAGCGCGGGGAAAACTAG
>NZ_JBFAPG010000548.1:0-3879 GCF_040675595.1 Micromonospora sp. NPDC049580 | reverse complement strand
CGCACGGCCCGGACCCGGAGTTCGACAGGCGGGCCGTCGAGTGGATCGCCAACGGGGACCTCGACGGGTGCCTACGCGAGGTCACCCAGGCCCGCCTCGGCGCGCACCGGGCCGAGGCGGTGCTGCTCAACCAGGCGTGCGGCGGTGGGGTTGCCGCGTTCGACACGGTGGCCGGGCGGTTCGCCACCCACCCCGAGTACCGGACGGCGCTGCTGATCGGCGCGAACCGGGTGTGCGAGCCGTACTGGAACCGGATGGAGGTGAACACAAGCGTCTTCTCCGACGGAGCGGCGGCGGCCGTGCTGGTGCGCGACCACGACCGGTGCCGTTGGCTGGCCACCGAGACGATCACCGACGGCCGGTACGCGGGCTTCATGCGCATGGCCGTCGGTGGCGCGGCGCAGCCGTTCACCGCGGACGGCGGCACCCCCCGCGTCGGTGACCCGGCCGACCGGCTCAACGAGTTCTTCGCCGGGGACGTACGCCGGATGTTCCGGTTCGTCGCGACGATCCGGGAGCGCAACCGGCAGGTGGTGGAGACGGCGTGCGCCCGGGCGGGCGTGACGCTGGCCGACGTCCACCGGTTCGTGCACTTCCACGACAACGCCCGGCAGTTCGCCGAGCTGGCCAAGGACCTCGGCGTGGACCTGGAGCGGACCAACGTCGAGCTGGCCCTCGCCCACGGCCACATCGGCTGCGCCGACCAGCTCATCGGCCTGGAACGCCACCTCGACAGCGGCGAGCTGACCGACGGCGACCTGGTCGCCCTGACCAGCACCGGCAGCGGCATGCACTGGGTCTGCACCCTGCTGCGGGTCTGACCGGCCGGACCACACCCGACGGGAAGGAACACCGAACATGAGAGTCGAGGAGGTCCTGCACCGGATCCGCCGGCTGCGCCGACCCGACGCGGCCGCCGACCCGGAGCTGGCGCCCGGCCTGGTCCACCTGGACGACGCGGCGGTCACCACCGTCGCGTCCGCCGGTCGGCTGCTCGCCGACGTGCCCGTCGAGAAGCTGGCCAGCCCCGACTTCACGCTGCGCCCGCTGCGGGTCGCGGTCACCGGCACGTTCACGCCGGGCACGCTGGAACCGCTGCTGCGGGTGGCGCTGCTGCGGATCGGCATCGCCGCCGAGATCCACGTCTCCGGCTTCGACCAGCTCGTGCTCGACCTCAGCGACCCGCGCTCGGCGCTCGCCGAGTTCCGGCCGGACGTCACGCTCTGCCTGCTGCACGACGGCTGGTTCCTGCCCGCCGAGTGGGACCCCGGCGACCTCGCCGGCCTCGCCGACGTGCTGGGCGAACGGGCCGGCGTGCTCGCCGCCGCGCTGCGCGGGTACGCGGCGCGCAACGAGGGCGCGGTGCTGCTGCACACCGTGCCGCTGTCGCCGTTGGAGCACCGCGGCCTGGTCAGCTTCCGAGGTCGGGCCGAGCTGGGCCGGATCTGGCGGGAGCTGAACTCCCAGCTGTTGGAGCTGGGCGGGCGGGACACGACGTACACCCTGGATCTGGAGACGCTGCTGGTGGACCACGACGGCCCGGTGCGCGACGAGCGCCTGTACCGGTTTGCCAGCATGGCGTGGACGCCCACGGTGGAGCGCCGGTACGCGCACGAGGCCGCCACCTTCTGCCGCGCGGTCCTTGGCCGGACGGCGAAGGTGCTCGCGCTGGACCTGGACAACACCCTCTGGGCGGGCGTGCTCGGCGACGACGGGCTCACCGGCATCCGGCTGGGCACCGACTATCCGGGCAACTGCCACCGGGACGTGCAGCGCCGCGCGTTGGCGCTGCGCCGGCAGGGCGTGCTGCTCGCGGTGTGCAGCAAGAACGACCCCGAGCTGGTGGCGGAGGCGTTCACGCAGCATCCGGACCTGCTGCTGCGCTCCGACGACTTCGTCGCCCAGGCGGTGAACTGGGGACGCAAGGACGAGAACCTGCGCCAGCTCGCCACCACCCTCAACCTGGGCCTGGACGCCGTCGTGTTCGCCGACGACAGCCCGTTCGAGTGCGAGCTGGTACGCCGCGAACTGCCGACCGTACGGGTGGTGGAGTTGGCCGGCGACCCGGCGGGCTTCCCCACCCGGCTGCTCACCGAGGGGCACTTCACCGTGCTGGCCACCGGCGCCACCGACCGGGAACGCACCGAGCTGTACCGGGCCCGCGCCGGGCGGGAGCGCTTCGCCGCCACGTTCGACTCGGCGGCCGACTATCTGCACGAGCTGACGTTGCGCGTCACCGTCCGGGAGGTCGACGAGCACAGCCTGCCCCGGCTCGCGCAGCTCGGGCTGCGCACCAACCAGTTCACCATGACCGAGCGCGCGCACACCGAGGCGCAGACCCGGGCGCGCGCCGACTCCCCCGACCATCTGGTGCTCACCGTCGAGGTGACCGACCGGTTCGGCGCCGAGGGGCTGGTGGGCGGCCTGTGGCTGGACCGGAACGACCCTGACGCCTGGGTGATCGAGAACTTCGTGCTCAGCTGCCGGGTGTTCTCCCGGGGCGTCGAGCAGGCCGCGCTGCACCGGGTGGCGGAGCTGGCCCGAGCCGCCGGCGCGACCCGGCTGGAGGCCCTGTTCCGGCCCACCGCCCGCAACAAGCCCGGCGCGGCCGTCTGGCCCTCGGCCGGCTTCACCGTGGCATCCGTCGACGACGGCACCACCCGGCACGTGTTGCCGCTGCATCCCCCGCCCCGGCTGCTGCCGGCGTGGATCGCCTTGGAGGAGGGAGACATCCGTGCCTGACCTGTTCACCACCGTCGCGGGCCTCATCGAGCAGGTAGCGGACGTACCGGCCGAGGAGATCTCGCCCGACGTCCGGTTCGCGTCGCTCGCCAACTGGACCAGCCTGGAGGCGCTGCGTCTGCTCTCCGCGCTGGAGGACGACCTCGGCGTACGCCTGGACCTGCGGGCGTACCTGGCGGTGAGCGCTGTCGGCGAACTGGTCGACCTGGTCGCCGGCGAGCTGGACGGGGCATCCCGGTGACCGCCACCCGCACCGAGGCGCCGCCGATCGCGCCGACCCGGCTCGCCGACGCCGACCTGGACCTGTTGCTGCTGATCCGGCACTTCGAGCTGGCCCTGCTGGACATGTTCGGCCGGGGCGAGCTGCACGGCACCACCCACACCTGCCTGGGCCAGGAGTACGTGCCGGTGGCGCTGCGCCCGCTGCTCACCGATGGCGACTTCGTGTTCAGCAACCACCGGGGCCACGGGCACTACCTGGCCCGGTTCGCCGACCCGCACGGCCTGCTGGCCGAGGTGATGGGCCGCGAGGGCGCGGTGTGCCGGGGCGTCGGCGGCAGCCAGCACATCCTGCGGGACCGCTACCTGTCGACAGGCGTGCAGGGCGAGAGCGTGCCGGTGGCCGCCGGGGTGGCGCTGCACCTCAAGCGCACCGAGCCCGGCCGGCTGGCGCTTGTCTACCTGGGCGACGGCACCTGGGGCGAGGGCGCCGTCTACGAGGCGCTGAACATGGCCGCGCTGTGGGGCCTGCCGCTGCTGCTGGTGGTCGAGAACAACGGCATCGCCCAGTCCACGCCGACCGACGCGCAGCTCGCCGGCAGCATCGGCGGGCGGGCGCGGGCGTTCGGGGTGGACCACCTGCGGGTGACCTCCACCGACACCGAGGTGGTCCGGGCCGCGCTGACGCCGGTGCTGCGCCGGGTCCGCGAGCGGTCCACGCCGTACGTGGTGGAGCTGCTCACGCACCGGGTGGGACCGCACAGCAAGGGCGACGACAGCCGCCGCCCGGAAGAGATCGCGCACGCGCGGGCGCACGACTGGTACGCGCGCTACGCGCAGGCGTACCCGGAGCAGTTCGGCGCGCACGACGAGCGACAACGGGCGTACGTCGCGCTTGCTGTGCGGTCCCACCCGGTG
>NZ_JBFAPG010000547.1:0-3881 GCF_040675595.1 Micromonospora sp. NPDC049580 | reverse complement strand
CGCCGCCGCCGACACCGAGTACAGCTGGCCGTGGTACGGCCAGCTGGTCGGCGCGTGGTTCGACTCGCACCCGGCGATCCAGACCGCGACCGTGAAGATCGAGGACCGGACCAACCCGTCGACCGCGCATCTCGGCGCCACCTGGGTCCGCTCCGACGAGTGGTACAACTACCGCACCAACCCCCGCTCCAGCGCGCGGGTCCTCGCCAGCCTCGACGAGTCGTCCTACAGCGGCGGCACCATGAACGGCGACCACCCGATCACCTGGTGCAAGGCGTTCGGCGGCGGTCGGGCCTGGTACACCGGCCTCGGGCACACCGAGGCGTCGTACACCGACCCGAACTTCACCAAGATGCTGCTCGGTGGCCTGCAGGTCGCCGCGGGTTCGGTGAGCGCCAACTGCTCGCCGGGGACGACGCCGCCGACCACCGCGCCGCCGACCACCGCGCCGCCCACCACCGCGCCGCCGACCACCGCGCCGCCCACCACGGCCCCGCCGACGACTGCCCCGCCGACCACCCCGCCGCCCGCCGCCACCGGTTCCACCCTGCGTGCCCTCGCCAACAACCAGTACGTCAGCGCGCCCAACGCCACCACCCCGCTGATCGCCAACAAGACCTCCGCCGGGACCAGCGAGCGGTTCGAACTGGTCAACCTCGCCAACGGCAACGTCGCGCTGCGCGCCAAGAGCAACGGGCAGTACGTCGCCGCCGAGAACGCCGGGGCCGCCGCGCTGATCGCCAACCGGGCCACCGCCGGCGCGTGGGAGACCTTCCAGCTGATCCGCAACTCCGACGGCACGGTCAGCCTGCGGGCCACCGTGAACAGCCGGTACGTGGCCGCCGACAACGGGGGCTCCTCCCCGCTGATCGCCAACCGGACCTCCATCGGCCAGTGGGAGAAGTTCAACCTCGTCACCAACTGACCGCGCCGCGGCTCGCTTCTTCACCACCCTCACCTGGCCGTGGTGCGCCCCCGCACGCCCGGCCCTGGTCGTCGAGGAAGGACGATCATGCTCTCGAACCCCCGGCGCTGGTCCCGGGCACTCGTCGCGGCGGTCACCACCGTCGCGAGTGTGACCCTGGCCGTGGCCGCACCCTCCACCGCCGCCCAGGCGGTGGTTATCCCCGCCAGCGACTATCAGCAGGTCAAACTCGCCACCGGCTCGGCCGAGCTGGGCGAGGCCATGTCCCTGGCCATCCTGCCCAACCGCTCGGTGCTGCACACCGCCCGCAACGGCGTCCTGCGGGTCACCGACGTGGCCGGCAACACCAAGGTCTCCGGCACCCTGTCCGTCTACACGCACGACGAGGAGGGGTTGCAGGGCGTCGCCGTCGACCCCAACTTCGCCACCAACAGATGGATCTACCTGTACTACTCGCCCACGTTGAGCACCCCGTCCGGGGACGCCCCCACCACCGGCACGCAGTCGGACTGGGACCGGTGGAAGGGGCACCTGCGGCTGTCCCGGTTCACCCTCAACAGCGACGACACGCTCAACCTGAGCAGCGAGAAGATCGTGCTCCAGGTCGCCAACGACCGTGGGCAGTGCTGCCACGTCGGCGGTGACCTGGACTTCGACGCCGCCGGCAACCTGTACCTGACCACCGGCGACGACACCAACCCGTTCGAGTCGTCGGGCTACGCGCCGCTGGATGAGCGCACCGACCGCAACCCGCAGTTCGACGCCCAGCGCTCGGCGGGCAACACCAACGACCTGCGGGGCAAGGTGCTGCGGATCAAGCCGCAGGCGGACGGGACGTACACGATCCCGTCGGGCAACCTGTTCGCGCCCGGCACGGCCAACACCCGTCCGGAGATCTACGCGATGGGTATGCGCAACCCGTTCCGGATGAGCGTCGACAAGGCGACCGGCGTCGTCTACGTCGG
Organism: Micromonospora sp. NPDC049580; assembly: GCF_040675595.1. NCBI lineage: Bacteria > Bacillati > Actinomycetota > Actinomycetes > Micromonosporales > Micromonosporaceae > Micromonospora > Micromonospora sp. NPDC049580. The sequence goes on along the minus strand of NZ_JBFAPG010000547.1, from coordinate 1,991 downwards.
CGACTACGGCCCGGACGCCGGGAGCACCAACTCCAGCCGGGGTCCGCAGGGTCAGGTGGAGTTCAACCGCATCACGGCGCCCGGAAACTTCGGCTGGCCGTACTGCACCGGCAGCAACACGAGCACCGAAACATACAATGAATACACCTTCCCGTCCGGGCCGTCGCAGTCGAAGTACAACTGCACGGGCGGGCCGACCAACAACTCGTTCCGCAACACGGGCCTCGGCACGCTGCCCGCGGCGAAGCCGGCCTGGATCAAGTACGCCGGCGACTCCGGATCACCGTCGGAGTTCGGCAGCGGCTCCGAGTCGCCCATGGCCGGGCCGGTCTACCGGTACGACGCCTCGCTCAACTCCAGCATCAAGTTCCCGCAGTCGCTCAACGGCCAGTTCTTCGCCGGCGAGTACGGCCGACGCTGGATCAAGCCGATCGCCATCAACGCCGACGGCTCCCGCGGCGAGATCTCCTCGTTCCCGTGGAGCGGCACCCAGGTCATGGACATGGCCTTCGGCCCGGACGGCGCGCTGTACGTGCTGGACTACGGCACCGGCTCGAACAACCAGGCGCTGTTCCGGATCGAGTACATCGGCGGCGGCAACCGCAACCCCATCGCGGTCGCCTCGGCGAACCCCACGTCGGGGGCCAACCCGTTGACGGTGAACTTCTCGTCGGCTGGCAGCTCCGACCCCGAGGGCGGGGCGCTGAGCTACCTGTGGACGTTCGGCGACGGCACCACGTCGACGGCGGCCAACCCCACCAAGACGTACACCACCAACGGCACCTACTCCCCCACCCTGAAGGTCACCGACCCGGCCGGCCTGACCGGTACGGCGAGCCTGGTCATCACCGTGGGAAACACCGCGCCGACGGTGACGCTGACCTCGCCCGTCGACGGGCAGCTGTTCAACTTCGGCGACACGGTGTCGTACCAGATCAGCGTGAGCGACCCACAGGACGGCACGATCGACTGTTCCAAGGTGAGCCTGACGTACGCGCTGGGCCACGACAGCCACGCTCACCAGATCACCTCGAAGAACGGGTGCAGCGGCTCGATCACCGTGCCGACCGACGGGGAGCACGACTCCGCGGCCAACATCTACGGGGTCTTCGACGCCGCCTACACCGACAACGGCGGTCTGACCACGCACAGCATCAGAACGCTGCAACCGAAGCACCGCCAGGGTGAGCACTTCGGCGCGACGTCCGGTGTCCAGGCCACCGACCACACCAGCGCCGAGGGTGGCCGCACGGCCGGGTTCATCGAGAACAACGACTGGATCTCGTACACGCCGTACAACCTGGCCAACGCCAACCGCATCACCGTGCGGGCGTCGTCGGCCGGCGCCGGTGGCACCATCGAGGTCCGGACCGGGTCGGCCACCGGCACTCTGCTGGGCACGGTCACGGTTCCGGTGACCGGCAACTGGGAGACGTTCGTCGATGCGTCAGCCACTATCAGCAACCCGCCCAGCGCGTCGACCACGCTGTACCTGGTCTTCAAGGGCGGGTCGGGCTACCTGTTCGATGTCGACGCGTTCACCTTCACCACCGGCACCGGTGGCAGCACGCCGGTGAGCACGCTGCGGGCGCAGGTCAACAACCAGTACGTGTCGGCGGTCGGCAGCACCGCGTTGATCGCCAACAAGGCCAGCGTCGGCACGACCGAGCAGTTCGACCGGGTGGACGCCGGCAACGGCAACATCGCGCTGCGGTCACGTGCCAACGGGCTCTACGTTTCGGCCACGAACGCCGGCGCCGCAGCGTTGGTCGCCAACGCCACGTCGATCGGGTCGTGGGAGACCTTCCAGCTCATCACCAACTCGGATGGGACGGTCAGTCTGCGCGCCACGGTCAACAACCAGATCGTGTGCGCGGAGAACGCCGGGGCCGGGTCACTGATCGCCAACCGTACGTCCGTCGGGGCCTGGGAGAAGTTCGTCCTCACCACCGGCTGACACGTGGTGGGCCCGGTCACCGAACGGGCCGGGC
>NZ_JBFAPG010000546.1:0-3895 GCF_040675595.1 Micromonospora sp. NPDC049580 | reverse complement strand
CGGGTCCTCCGGCCACGGATGTCGGGGATAGCGACCGCGCAGCTCCGAGCGGACCTGCGGATAGCCGGTACGCCATCGGATCGGCGGCCCGTCCGGCCTGTCGGTCCGGCTGGACCCGCCGCCACCGGCGACGCTGGTCACCGAGACCTGCCGGGAGATCGCGGCCCAGGTCAACGCGGGCCCGCCGCCGACCCCGTTCGCCGACCTGCTGCCCCCACCGGAGCAGATGTGGCGGGAGGACTCGGCCAGCGGCCTGACCGCCCCGATCGGCGAGGGGCCGCAGGGCCGACCGGTGCGCCTGACCCTGGGCGACTATCCACCGCACGCGCTGATCGGCGGACCGTCCGGCACCGGCAAGACCAACCTGATCTTCGCGTGGATCGGCGCCCTCGCCGCCCGCTACTCCCCCGCCGAGCTGGAGTTCTATCTGCTGGACTTCAAGGAGGGGGTGTCCTTCGCCCGGTTCGCGCAGGGCCGGCGTGACCCGAGCTGGCTGCCGCACATGCGTCTGGTCGGCATCAACGTCAACACCGACCGGGAGTTCGGGTTGGCGCTGCTGCGGTTCCTCACCGAGGAGCTGCGTCGCCGCGCCGACGCCGCCAAGAAGCACGAGGTGACCAAGCTGGCCGAGCTGCGCGCGGTCGACCCGACCGGGCACTGGCCCCGGATCGTCGCAGTGGTCGACGAGTTCCAGATGCTGCTGGCCGGCCGGGACGTGGTCGCGCGGGAGGCCGCCGACCTGCTGGAGGACCTGGCCCGCCGCGGCCGGTCGCAGGGCATCCACCTGGTGCTCGCCTCGCAGGACGTGCGGGGCATCGAGGCGCTGTGGGGCCGCCCGGCGCTGGTCGCCCAGTTCACGTTGCGGATCGCGCTGCCGAAGGCGTTGCGGATCCTGGCCGAGCGCAACGACGCGGCGCAGTCGCTGCCCCGCTGGCACGCGGTGGTCAACGCCGAGTCCGGCATGGTGGAGGGCAACGAGGTCGCGCGGATCTCGTCGGCAAGCGACTGGGAGACGTGGAGCGGCCTGCAACACCGGCTATGGCGGATGCGCCCGCCGGACGCCGCGCCGGCCCGACTCTTCGACGGTGACGCGATCCCCCGGCTGGACGAGGCCCCGGACTTCCGGGCGCTCGCCGCGCCGCCGGACGGCCGCGCGCCGCGCAACCCGGTGGCCCTGCTCGGCGAGATCATCGACGTGCAGTCCCGCTCGGCGGCGCTGCGGCTGCCGCGCGCACCCGGGCGCAACCTGGCGGTGCTGGGCACGCGGGTGGACGAGGCGTGCGCGGTGCTCGACTCGGCCGCCCGGTCGCTGGCCCGCCAACACCCGCCGGGCACCGCCCGGTTCTCCATCGCCTGCCTCGACCCGGACGCCGATCCGATCGCCCGCGCGCTCTACGACGACCTGGCCGACGACGCCTCCTGGTACGACGAGGAGACCGTCGGCGAGTTGATGACCGAGACGGCCGACGGGCTGTCCGGCCCCGGCAGCCCGCACTACCTGCTGCTGTTCGCGGTCGACGCGGCCGCCGGCGCCCTCGCCGCGCGCACGGGTCGGCGCACCGGCCTGGAGCAGCTGCGCCGCATCCTGCACGACGGACCGGAGCGGCGCACCCACGTGCTGGCCTGGTGGCGGGGCGTGGCGCGGATGCGCGCGGACCTGGGCGGCCCGGCCGCCCGCACCGACCAGATCGGCGCCTGGGTGGCGCTGGACGCGCACGGCGGCGAGTTGGGCGCCTCGCTCTATCCGGGCACAGGCGGCCCGGACTGGTATCCCCGGCCGTGGCGCGGGCTCTTCTTCGACCGGGCGGTGCACCGCACCGGCCAGGTGCTCATCCCCTATGGACCGTCGCGATGAACCAACCGGTGACCAGTGACACCTACACGGCGCAGCTGCGGCGACTGGCCGAGCTGAGCGCCCGGGTACGCGAGCAGCGCGCCGAGGCGCACACGTGGTACGAGCGGCAGTGCGCGGCGGCCGAGCGGGCCGTCGCCGACGCCGCCGACCAGGTGCGCCGCGCCGAGGAGGAGTTGGTGGCGGCCCGCGAGGAGCAGGAACGCGTCGACGCCGAGGTGGCGCACCTGTGGCAGCAGGTGCGGGCCCGCCTCGGCGCCCGCCGTCTCGGTGCGCCGCCCGCGCCAACCAACGGCAGTGCGGCCGGCGAGCCGGTGCTGCTGCTCGGCCGGGCCCGGGACCTGCTCGACCGGGCCGGGCAGCCCGGTGAGCTGCCGAGCTCGGTCAACCCGCTGCTGGCGCTCTGCGGGGTGGCCGGCGCGGTCGTGGCGTACGCGCTGGGCTCCGGCGCGCGGGCGCTCGGCGTCGGGTACGGCGGGGACCTGGCGGTCGGGATGCCGGTGCTGGCGCTGGTGGTGACCCTGCTCGGGCCGTTGATCGGTCTCGTGCCGGCGCGGGTGCTGGCCGACCGCCGGCACGCGCTGCTCGGCCCGCGCCCGATCACCGTGGTGCTCGGCGCCGGCTTGGTGGCCACCGCGCTGCTGCTGGTGCTCGGCCGCTGAGCTGAGCCGACGACTGGGGCCCGCTGGCGGCGGTCACTGTCGGTCACGTCCGTCGAGGCGAATGCGGTGGTGAGCGGTATACCTCAGAGTCATATTTATGCCTCTGAGGTATACCGCTCGTCAGCCACATCGGCCCGGCAGGCCGGGGGTGGGACTCAGTCAGGCCGGGATCAGGACGGCCTCGCGCAGTAGGCGGCGGGCCAGGGTGACCCGGTCGGCGTCGTCGGGCAGACCGGGCAGGTCACCGACGCGGGTGACCGTCCCGCCCAGCAGGGCGCGGGCCGCCGGCTCGCAGTCCGCCGGCAGGGTGATGGTGCGGTCGAACAGGCGCAGCGCCACCTGGTCCGACCCGTGCGGCACGAGCTGCCAGCGCAGGCCCGGACGCAGGGTGAGCCGGGAGTCGGCGTCCAGCGTGGCCACGGCGCCGGCCTGGGCGAGCGGCCGGATCGGCGCCGGTCGGGCGGCCGGCCAGGCGCGGTGGCGCAGTCGCGCCGCGACGGCGGCCGGGTCGGCGCGCAGCAGCCAGTCCCGCAGCGCCTCCACCGTCTCGGTCAGCTCCGGCTCGATGGCGTCGGGGTCGGCCACGTCGGTGCCGAACGGCAGGCTGGCACGCAGCCGCTGGTCCTCGGCGGCCAGCGCGAGCAACTCTTCGACCAGGGCATAGCGCGTCAGCGCGCGGATGCCCACGGTCAGGTGCAGGGAGCTGGCGTCCTGGGCCTGCGCGCTGTGCAGCCAGCCGCGGGGCAGGTAGAGGGCGTCGCCGGGGGCGAGCACCACGTCCAGCGCGGCGGGGCCCTGCGCGGTGGCGGAAACCTCGTCGGCGCGGCCGCCCCACGGCTGCTTCTCCAGCGGGTCGGGCAGCACCGGCGGGTGGATCCGCCAGTGCTTGCGGCCGTCGACCTGGAGCACGAAGACGTCGTGGGTGTCGTAGTGGGTGGCGAAGCCCTGGCTGCCCGCGGGGGTGAGGTAGGCGTTGATCTGCAGCGGCTGGTTCAGCGCGAGGCCCAGGTCGCGGGCGAAGTCGACCAGGGGCGGCCAGATCCGGTGCAGGCCCTGCAGGACCAGGGTGGCGCCGGCGGCGTACTGCTCCAGAACCCGCTCGTCGAGGACCTGGTCGCCGATCTCCGCGCCGGCGCCGCCGCCGCCGGTCCACCGCGCCGCCGGGACGAGCTGGCCGTCCTTGGCGACCCGCAGGAACGGGGTACGCAGACCGCGCCGGCTGAGCAGCTCGTCGGCGTCGGCGGGGCTGAACAGGTCGGTGAAGCCGGCCGGGTCGGGCAGCTCGGCGGCGCGGGACAGCAGCGGGGTGTGCCCCCAGTGCGCGGCGGCGAACTTGGCCGGCTCGACCGAGACACAGCGGGCCAGCGCGGCGGTGGCGCCC
>NZ_JBFAPG010000545.1:0-3908 GCF_040675595.1 Micromonospora sp. NPDC049580 | reverse complement strand
CGCGCGCCGACCGAGCGTCGGGCGTGGTGGCCCTCGCCGACTCGCTGTGGCGACCGGCGCTGGTGCTGGTCGCCTTCTTCGTCGCCTGGTGGTTCGTCGCCGCCCGGGAGTACGTGCCGAACTACCTGGTGCCCACTCCCGGCCAGGTCTGGACCACGATGACCGGCCAGTGGTCCGAGCTGGCCCGGCACACCATGGTCACGCTCTACGAGACGGTGCTCGGCTTCGTGCTGGCCGCCGCGCTGGGGCTGGCCACCGCTGTCGCCATCGCCTACTCGCGCACCCTGGACAAGGCGCTCTACCCGATCGTCCTGTTCGCACAGGTCATCCCGAAGATCGCCATCGCGCCGCTGCTGGTGGTCTGGTTCGGTCTCGGCCTCACCCCGAAGATCATCCTGGCCGTGCTCATCGCGTTCTTCCCGGTGGTCATCTCCGGGGTGGCCGGCCTGCGGTCCACCGACCCGGAACTGCTCGACCTCTCCGCCACCATGGGCGCCGGGCCGTGGCGCACCTTCCGCAAGATCCGCTTTCCGAACGCGTTGCCGCACCTGATGGCCGGCCTCAAGGTGGCCGTCACCCTCGCCGTGGTCGGTGCCGTGGTCGGCGAGTTCGTCGGCGCCAGCGAAGGGCTCGGCTACGTCCTCTTGCTGGCCAACGGCAACCTCGACGCCCCACTGCTGTTCGCCGACCTGATCCTGATGTCCGCCATCGGCATCGTCCTGTTCGTCCTGGTCGAGATCGCCGAGGCACTGCTCATTCCGTGGCACGCCAGCCGTCGCGCCGGCGTGTCCCTCACCACCTCCTGACCGACCCCATCACGGAGGCACCGATGAAACGCACCGCCACCACCATCCTGGCCACCGCCGCCCTGCTCCTTTCCGCCACCGGCTGCGGTGCGGACGACTCCACGGGCAAGACCGGCGCCGACGGCAGCAAACAGGTCACTCTCACCCTCAACTGGGTGCCGTACGGCGAGCACGCTCCCTTCTACTACGGCCTGCAGAAGGGCTACTACTCCGCCGAGGGCATCGACCTGAAGATCCTGCCCGGCAACGGCTCCGGCAACACGGTCAAGCAGGTCGCCCAGAAGCAGACCGACTTCGGCTGGGCCGACAGCCCGGTGCTGCTCAAGTCCGTGGCCAGCGGAATGCCGGTGCGCAGCCTCGGCGCGTACCTGGAGAAGGGCCCGTCCTCGGTGGAGTTCTTCACCGAGAAGAACATCAAGACCCCGGCCGACCTGAAGGGCAAGACCGTCGGCGGCACCCCCGGCGACGCCCTCTACGCGACCTTCCCGGCCTGGCTGGAGAAGAACGGCGTCAACAAGAACGACGTCAAGGTCGTCAACGTGGACGCCGCCGGCAAGATCGCCGCGCTCGCCGAGGGCAAGGTCGACGCCATCATGGGCTTCTTCCACGACCAGGCCCCGACCATCGAGAGCAAGACCGGCAAGAAGGTCGACGTGCTGCTCTTCGCCGACTACGGGATGAACCTGCTCGGCACCGGCCTGATCGCCAACACGCAGACCCTGCAGAAGGACCCGGAGTTGGCCCGCAAGTTCGTCCGGGCCACCCAGAAGTCCTGGGCCGACGCCGCCCGCGACCCCGCTGGCGCGGTGAGCGCCATGGTCGCGCTCGCCGAGAACGAGCCCGCCCCGGAGGTGCTCACCAAACAGCTCACCCTCAACCTGCCGCTGCTCGGCCCGGACGGCCCGCCCGGGGTCAACACCGAGGCCCAGTGGTCCGAGACCATCGACCTGATGTCGCGCTACGCCGAGCTGAAGGACCCGGGGGCGCCCAACGCGTACTGGGACTCCTCGTACGCGGCGCAGGGGTGACCCGGTGAGCGCCGCGCCGGCAGCGACCGGCACCGCCATCGGGATGTCCGGGGTGACCGTCCGGTTCACCACCCGGCGGTCGCAGACCACCGCCCTCGACGACGTGTCCCTCGACATCGAGCCGGGGGAGTTCGTCACCATCGTCGGCCCGTCCGGCTGCGGCAAGTCTACCCTCCTGAAGATCGTCGCCGGGCTGGTCCAGCCCACCAGCGGCGAGGTGTCGCTGCTGGAGCGCCCGGTACGCGGCCCGCAGAAGGAGATCGGCTTCGTCTTCCAGAAGGCCGCGCTGCTCGAGTGGCGCGGCGCGCGGGCCAACATCCTGCTCCAGGCCGAGATGCGGGGCATGGACCGGGCACGGGCGGCCCGCCGCGCCGACGAGCTGATCGAGATGACCGGCCTGACCGGCTTCGAGAAGGCGTTGCCGCACGAGCTGTCCGGCGGCATGCAGCAGCGGGTGGCGCTGTGCCGCGCGCTGCTGCACGCCCCGCCGGTGCTGCTCATGGACGAGCCCTTCGGCGCCCTGGACGCGCTGACCCGGGAGCAGATGAACGCCGAGCTGCACCGCATCTGGCGGGAGACCGGCACCACTGTGGTGCTGGTCACCCACTCCATCGCCGAGGCGGTCTTCCTCGGCACCCGGGTCGTGGTGATGAGTGCCCGGCCCGGCCGGATCATCCGCACCTTCCCGGTCGAGCTGCCGGCGCACCGCGACTACGCGCAGGTGATGTCGGACCCCCGCTTCGACCGGCTCGCCACCGAACTGCGCGGGTTGCTCGGCAGCGCGGCCGCCAACCACTGAACGCGGATCGGCACGACCAGCACGACGGAAGGAACACCATGACCCGCAGGTCCATCGGCATCATCGTCAACGGCGTGACCGGACGGATGGGCTACCGCCAGCACCTCGTCCGGTCCCTGCTTGCCATCCGCGAGTCCGGCGGCGTGCCAATGGCCGACGGCACGACCATCTGGCCGGAACCGGTCCTGGTCGGGCGTAACGAGACGAAGCTGCGCGAGCTCGCCGAACGGCACGGCCTCACCGACTGGACCACCGACCTGACCTCGGCGCTGGCCCGTGACGACGTCGAGATCTACTTCGACGCCCAGGTCACCCAGCAGCGCGAGAAGGCGATCCGCCAGGCGATCGAGGCCGGCAAGCACATCTACACCGAGAAGCCCCTGGCCGAGGACACTGCCAGCGCGCTCGACCTGGCCCGGGCGGCCGACGCGGCCGGCGTCCGCACCGGCGTCGTGCAGGACAAGCTGTTCCTGCCCGGTCTGCGCAAGCTCAAGCGGCTCATCGACGGCGGCTTCTTCGGCCGGATCCTCTCGGTGCGGGGCGAGTTCGGCTACTGGGTCTTCGAGGGTGACTGGCAGCCGGCCCAACGCCCGTCCTGGAACTACCGGGCCGAGGACGGCGGCGGGATCACGTCCGACATGTTCCCGCACTGGCACTACGTGCTGGAGGAGTTGTTCGGCCGGGTCAACGCGGTTTCCTGCGTGACCGCCACCCACGTGCCCGAGCGGGTCGACGAGGACGGCCGCACCTACGCGGCCACCGCCGACGACGCCGCGTACGCCATCTTCGAACTCGACGGCGGGATCATCGCGCAGATCAACTCGTCCTGGGGCGTGCGGGTGTACCGCGACGAGCTGGTGGAGTTCCAGGTCGACGGCACCGAGGGCAGCGCCGTCGCCGGACTGCGCAACTGCCGGGTGCAGCACCGGGCGGTCACCCCGAAACCGGTGTGGAACCCGGACCTGCCGGTCACCGAGGACTTCCGCGCCCAGTGGGCCGAGGTGCCCGACAACGAGGAGTTCGACAACGGCTTCCGGGTGCAGTGGGAGGCGTTCCTGCGGCACGTCGTGGCCGGCGAGCCGTTCCAGTGGGACTTCCTGGCCGGCGCGCGCGGCGTTCAGCTCGCCGAGCTGGGGCTGCGCGCGGCCCGCGAGGGCGTCCGCGTCCAGGTTCCGGAGCTGCGCGCATGAGCGCCGCCGACGTGGTGCTGCCGGGCGGGCGGCGACACCGGCTGGCCGGGGGGAGCGGCTTCGCCGGCCCGGCCGCCCCGGCGAC
>NZ_JBFAPG010000544.1:0-3915 GCF_040675595.1 Micromonospora sp. NPDC049580 | reverse complement strand
CGGCAACTGGGCGGCCAACAGGTCCCGCAACGCCGCCCGTTGCGGCTCGCCAAGCGAGGTGACGTACGACGGAGCGCTGCCCTGCCCGCCGAGGAACGGCCGCCAGTAGTCGTCGAAGTCGGCGAACACCGTCGGTACGTCCACCGGCCGGACCGACACGTCCCGCAGGCCGGCGTCCACCCACAGCTCCCGCAAGGGGCCGGGCCGGCACACGCTGAAGCGACTCGCCTCGTCCCGCCCCGCCGCGGCCGGGTCGAGGTGGGCGACGGCGGCCCAGAAGTGCCGCATCATCGCCATGCCCTCCGTGTAGTCCCACACGTAGGCGGACACCACCCCCGCCGGCCGGACGACCCGGGCGAACTCGGCCACCGCCCGCGCCGGCTCGGGCACGAAGTTGAGCGTCAGCCCGCTGACCACCACGTCGACGGCACGGTCGGCCACCGGCAGAGCGCGGGCGTCACCGACGTGGAAGCTCGCGCACGCATCCTGGACGCGGGCACGCGCCTGAGCGATGAAGCCCGCCGAGGGGTCGATGCCGGTGATCCGGGCGGGATCGGCCTCGCCGAGGACCGTCGAGGTCAACGCGCCGGTGCCGCAGCCCACGTCCAGCCAGTGCCGCCCGGGTGCCACGGCCAGTCCGCGTACGAAATCGCCCGCGACCAGGCAGCTCCACCGACCCACGTACGCCTCGTACGCATCGGCGTCCGCCCACACCGGGTGTGTCATGTCCGCACGATACGACAGCCGCCCGTGGAGCAGGTGTGCAGCGCCTCGTTGCGCCGGGTTGGCACACTGCCGCCGTGACGATGATCCGGACGTCGACGGTGCACAGGGTCCACGCGTGGCAGCGCATCCTGGTGGTGACCGCGCTGGTGGCCTCCGTGGTCAGTCTCGGCTGGACGTACCAGACCGGGGGCGACACCCTGCGTTTCCGGATCGGGTGGGTCGCGGTCGCGCTGACCGTGGTCCCGTTGTTCGTCGCGCGGCGGCGGCAGTTCACGTACGCCTGCCTGGCGGTGGGTGTCCCGTTGCTCGTCCTGGCCTGCGGGCCCGTGCCGGACGGGATCCTGCCGGCGCTGCTGGTCCTGCTGGCGACCACCGCGGATCCGCGCTGGTCGCCGTGGCGGGCCCGGCTGTCGGTGCTCGTCGGCGCGGCGCTGGTGGTCGTCCCGGTCGTGGCGTCAGCCGGAGCGGTGCACGACTCGCTGACGTCCCCGCCGGTGGGCTTCGTCGTCCACACCGACGCGGGTTCCGCAGTGGCCGACCTCGTCGGGCCGGGCGACGGGAGCGTGGGCGGCGTGCAGACCCGGTACGGCGACGAGGGCCCGACCAGCTTCGTCGAGTTCACGCCCGGCCTGTCGGCCGACGGGCAGGACCAACTGCGCCGCCAGCTGGCGCAGAAGCCCGGCGTGTCGAAGATCTGCTCGTGGTACCGGAACAACCACCTGCGGTCCGCCTGCTGAGCCGCCGGCGCGGGCCGGTTCCGACCGCCCGCTGCGCCTCGCCCGGTGGGCGGCCGGCCACGCGACGGACGCGGCTACTGTCGAGCCATGCCGCTGCGTCCGGATGAGGTCGAGGTGTTCGAGCGCTCCAGGGGCCGCCTGGAGGCGATCGCCTACCGGCTGCTGGGCTCGGCCAGCGACGCCGAGGACGCGGTCCAGGACACGTTCCTGCGCTGGCAGGCCGCCGACCGGGAGCACGTCGAGACGCCCGAGGCGTGGCTGACGAGGGTGCTCACCAACCTGTGCCTCAACCAGCTCACCTCGGCGCGCGCCCGGCGGGAGACCTACGTGGGCACGTGGCTTCCCGAGCCGGTCCTCGCCGGGGACCGGATGCTCGGCCCGGTCGACACCGTCGAGCAGCGCGAATCGGTCTCGATGGCGGTGCTCACCCTCATGGAGCGGCTGTCACCCAACGAGCGCGCGGTGTACGTGCTGCGCGAGGCGTTCGGCTACCCGCACGGTGAGATCGCCGAGATCCTCGGCGTCAGCGAGTCGAACTGCCAGCAGATCTACCGGCGTGCCAAGCAGCACGTCACCGTCGAGCGGGCGCATGCCGAGGTCGACGACGCCGCCGCGCGGAGGATCGTCACGGAGTTCCTCACGGCGGCCAACAGCGGTCAGATTCAGCGGCTGGTGGAGTTGCTGACCGGGGACGTGACCAGCGTCGGCGACGGCGGCGGCAAGATCCCGGCCCGCACGACAGCGGTCGTCGGCGCGCTGGCGGTGGCGAAGTTCCTGCGCGGTCTGTTCCGGCCCAGCGACGTCAAGCGGAACCTGGTGGGCGGCAGCCCCGCCCTCTACGCCGAGGTCGTCAACGGCGGCCCCGCGGTGGTGGTGGTGACCGGCCAGCAGGTCGTCGGCGTCATGTCCCTGGAGGTGACACCCCAGGGGGTCGCGGCGATCCGCGTCCAGGTCAACCCCGACAAGCTCGAACGCGTCACCCGCCAGTGGTCCGTCGCCGCACACTCCGAACCACTCCTGCACGTCTGGTGACCCAGGTCATAGCCGACTCCTGTCAGCAATCTCGTCGCTGTCCGGTTCAGGTAGCGACCATCGCCGAGACAGGAGTGCCGCCATGAAGCACCGCATCGTCGTCCTCGGAGCCGGCTACGCCGGAGCGATCGCCGCCGGCCGCCTCGCCCGCCGGTTGCACCCCGACGACATCGAGATCACCGTCGTCAACGCCGAGGCCGACTTCGTCGAGCGGGTCCGCATGCACCAGCTCGCCACCGGCCAGGACCTCAAGCGCCACGAGCTGAGCCAGGTGTACGCGGGCACCGGCGTGCTGATGCGACGGGCCCGGGTCACCGCCGTCGACGTCGACCGCAGGACCGTCGCGCTTACCGACGAGCGCGGCGCCGACGAGATCGCGTACGACACGCTCGTCTACGCCCTCGGCAGCGCCGCCGCCGACCACGGCGTGCCCGGTGTCGCCGAGCACGCGTACGACATCGCCGGCCGGCCGTCGGCGCTGCGGCTGCGTGACCGCCTCGCCCACCTCGCGGCCGGCGCGACCGTGCTCGTCGTCGGCGGAGGCCTCACCGGCCTCGAAGCGGCCACCGAGATCGCTGAGGCCCGGCCCGACCTCGACGTCGCGCTCGCCACCCGCGGCGGCCTCGGTGACTGGCTCACCGGGAAGGCGCGACAGCACCTGCGGGGCGTCGCGGCCCGGCTCGGCATCACCGTCCACGAGCACACCGACGTCGCCCGGGTGGAGGCGACCGGCGTCGTCACCGGCGACGGTCGGACGATCCCGGCGCAGGTGACCGTGTGGACGGCCGGCTTCGCCGTCCACCCCATCGCCGCCGCCACGACCCTGACGGTCGCGGCCACCGGGCAGATCGTCGTCGACGACACCATGCGCTCCGTTTCGCACCCCGAGGTGTACGCCGTCGGCGACGCCGGGCTCGCCGACGGGCCGGGCGGCAAGCCGCTGCGGATGTCCTGCGCCTCGGGAACCCCGATGGCCTGGCAGGCGGCCGACGCCATCGCCGCCCGGCTGACCGGTCGGGTGAAGATCCCCAAGGCCCCACTGCGCTACTTCAACCAGTGCATCAGCCTCGGCCGCCGCGACGGCATCATCCAGTACGTGACCGCCGACGACCGGGCCAAGCCGTCCCTGCTCACCGGACGGTTGGCGGCCCGCTACAAGGAGGTCGTGTGCAGGGGCGCCGCCTGGAGCATCTCCCACCCGATCCCGTACCCGGTGCGCCGCCGCCGCGTCACCACCACCCGGACGGAGAACGCCGCGACGGTGTCGTGACGGGCCAGCCGGGGCTCGCGGTGAACCCTGCGGTCCATGCTTGACCCGGTCGTCATGCTGGAACGTGAACAGACGTCCCCCGCCACCCGAGGAGAGCTTGTGCGCAAGCCAGTCAGGACCGCTGCCGTCCTCGTCGGGCTCGGCGTCGGC
>NZ_JBFAPG010000543.1:0-3919 GCF_040675595.1 Micromonospora sp. NPDC049580 | reverse complement strand
GGCCGGCGCCCCCGGCGCCGACCCGCAGAGCTGCCTGCGTCAGCTTCCGGTGCAGGTGGCGGTGGTGCCGCTGCCGTTGCCGGTGCCCTGGAACCCGAAACTGGTGGTCTGACCTGCCGCCAGTCGTCCGTTGTAGCTCTGGTTGGTCACGGCGATGGTGCCGATGGTGCCGCTGGCGACGCCGTTCCACACCGAGCTGACCGAGGCTCCGCTCGGCAGGGTGAGGGTGACCCGCCAGCCGGTGAGCGCGGACGTCCCCGCGGTGACGGTCACGTTGGCGACGAATCCGCCGTTCCACTGGTCCTGGACGGAGTAGACCGCGGTGCAGGCCGGGGTGCCGGTGGGCGGCGGCGTGGTCGGCGGAGGCGTGCTGGGCGGAGGTGTGCTGGGCGGGGGCGTCGTGGGCGGAGGTGTCGTGGGTGGCGGCGTGGTGGGGGGTGTGCCGCCGTCGAGCGTCAGGTTCTTCTGCTGGACGGTCCACTGGCTGCGGCACAGGCCACAGTCGGGGCCGACGAATTTGGCGCCAGCGGTGGTGTCACCCTTGAGGCGCCACTTGAGGTAGAGCACCGCGACGCGGCCGAACTCGCCGCCGTCGGCCTGGTCGTAGGTGCCGCCGTGACCGACGTTGAGATTGCCCATGAAGGCGGGCAGCCCGGCCGGCAGCTTGCCCCAGTCGTCCATGGCGTTGGGGTAGGCGATGTCGCTGGGCCCGCCGATGAAGTAGGCGATCGGCTTGGTGAGTCTCCTGAGCTGGTAGTCGTCGGCGTCGTTCAGCAGGCCGCTGCTGAAGATCCCGGTCGTGGTGACGCGCGGGTCGGCCGAAACGGCGTACGCCTCCAGCCCTCCGCAGGAGAAGCCCGCGACAGCGACCTTGGTGGTGTCGAGCTTGTTGAAGTACTTGCTGCCCTGCCGGGAGTTCTCCGCGACGGCCCAGTCGATGGACTGGGTGAGCATCTGGGAGGTGGTGGAGCCGGATCCGTTCGGGGCTCCGTTGGCGATGGCGAGGAAACCGTGGGAGGCGATCTCGCGCAGGAAGTTGCCCTGGGAGAGGCCGTTGGCAGAGCACCCGCCGTTGCCCCAGACGAAGATGGGGAGGCGTTCGGACGGGAGCGTCTGGGGCCGGAAGATGGTGTGGTTGGCCAGGCTGGCCGACGTCTCGTAGTCGGCGGGATAGGGCCCGGAACCGCCGATGGCGGCATCGGCCGGTGTCGCGCCGAGCATCACGATCACCGAGGCAACCGGGACGATGACGGTCACCAGCCCCGCGTAGATCTTCGATCTCCTTCTCATGCACCCCTCCAACGGATGTCACGGTGGGCTCCCGGCGGCGGTGGCGGCTGTTCGTTCACGCTGCGACCGCAGCGGTCAGCGCAGGCCACGGGCCAGGTCGAGGCGTACGCGTCGACCACCCGGCGGGGTCCCCACAGGCGATCCGATGGGAGCGGTATGCAGTTACTATCACTACCGTAACGATAAGTGTCAATCTATGGTCGGTCCCGGGCTCGCTGACTCCGACGCCTTGCGCAGCAGCACCGAGCGTTCACGCTGGTTGGCGCACAGCCGGGCGGCCAGCTCCAGCTCGGCGCGCGCTTCCGCTCGCCGTCCGAGCCGGGCCAGCAGCTCCCCGCGTACGGTCGGGACCAGGTGCGATCCGGGGAGCCGGTTCGCGGCGATCAGCTCGTCCACGATGGCCAGGGCGTGCGCCGGGCCCGAGGCCATGGCCACGGCGACGGCCCGGTTGAGGTCGACCACCGGTGAGGGGGCGACCCGGCCGAGCGCCTCGTAGAGCACGACGATCCGCTCCCAGTCGGTCGCCTCGACGGAGGGCGCCGACGCGTGGGTGGCGGCGATCGCGGCCTGCAGACCGTAGGGGCCGAGCCCGCGGGCCGACGCCCTGGACAGCGCGGTCAGCCCGCGACGGATCGCGGACACGTCCCACCGCCGTCGGTCCTGGTCCTCCAGCAGGACCGGCGAGCCGTCCGGGCCGGTCCGGGCCGGAAAGCGTGCGGCCGTCAGCTCGCACAACGCGAGAAGGCCGTGCACCTCCGGCTCGTCCGGTTGCAGCGCGGCCAGCGTACGGGCCAGCCGGATCGCCTCGTACGCGACGTCGGGGCGCAGCAACCGGTCGCCCGACGTGGCCGTCGACCCCTCGGTGAAGATCACGTACAGGACGCTGAGCACGCCGCCGAGCCGTTCCCGGCGCTCGGCGGCCGGCGGCAGCTCGAACGGCACCCGGGCCGCCGCGATCGTCTTCTTGGCGCGGGTGATGCGGGCCTGCACGGTCGGCACGGACACGAGGAACGCGCGAGCGATCTCCTCGCTGGACAGGCCGCCGACCACGCGCAGGGTCAGCGCCACCCGGGCCTCGGGGGAGAGCACCGGGTGGCAGCTGACGAACATCAGCGCCAGCACGTCATCGTCGATCCGGTCGGGGTCGATGTCCTCGTCAACGAGGCAGGCCGCCGCGTCGACCGCCAGCAGGGCGTACCGCTGCTGGAGCGCGCTTCGGCGGCGGATCGCGTCGATGGCCCGCCGTCGGGCCGTGGCCATCAGCCAACCGGCCGGATTGACCGGGGCGGCACGCCGCCATGACACCAGCGCCTCGGCCACCGCCTCCTGGGCGGCGTCCTCGGCCAGCTCGAAATCACCGGTGAACCGGGTCAGCGCGGCGACGATCCGCGCCGACTCGATCCGCCAGACGGCCTCGACGTCGGCCGTACCCATCAGAGGTGGCCGTTGCTCGCGCTGTCCGCCGGGACCTCGTCGGCCTCGGCCACCCGCCGGACCTCGATCTTGGAGCCGCGGACCGCGGGGAACCTCCTGGCCCACTGCACCGCCTCCTCCTTCGAGGCGACATCGAGCAGGAAGTAGCCCCCGAACAGTTCCTTGGTCTCGCCGTACGGCCCGTCCGTGACCACCGGGGCCTCGCCGCCGAAGTCGACCACGACGCCCTGGGCCGGATCGTCCAGCCCCTCGGCCGCAAGGAGGACACCGGCCTTGACCATCTCCTCGATGAACGTGCGGGTCGCGACCATCGCCTCGTCGATCGAGGCCATCATGGCGGCGTTCGACTCGTCGGTGCCTCGCATGATCAGCATGTACGTCGACAACTTGTTCTCCTCGTCCGGCGGGGCCGCCCCTCGGCCCTCACCCCACACGTCGAACGAACGGCCGGTGGATCGACGCGGCCCCCAAAAGAAACCCTCGTCGCAGTCCGGTCGCCCTCGACATCCGTTCATCCTGCTCGGGCGCGACCGCGGCGAGTGCGGTCGGCCGGCGGGGTGCTGCGGGCTCGCGGCCATCAGCTTCCGGGAATGCCGCCCGGTTTCGCTGCCCAGGACGGGCGCCACGTCGTCGCCGGCAGTGGTGCCAGGCTCGCGACGTGGTCGATGACCGCCCGCAGGCCCGGGTGCGGGTTCGCTTGCGGCAGGATGAGCGAGAGGGGGTACGCGAGCGTCGGGCGCGCGATCGGAATGCGGCGCAGGTCGTGGTTCGTCGGCCAGAGGTACCGGTCGCGCGTGCCGACGAGGGTCGCCACGTCGGCGGAGTCCGCGAGGATGTCGAGCAGCACCTCGTTGCCGAAGTTCGGGCCGGCGGCGTCGATGCGCAGGTCGAAGTCGGTGGCGAGCTGGTCGTAGAAGTCCGACCATTCGCTTCCCGGCGCGATGCCGGGGACCCAGATCCGGTGCCCGCGCAGCTGGGCCGGTGTCAGTGTGCGCGCGGAGGCGAGCGGGTGCCGCGGGCCGACGAGCAGTTCCAGGGGTGAGTCGAACGCGTGGATCATCCGCACGTCGCGCGGTAGCGTGGCCGGGTCGGTGACCGAGCGGAACGAGGCGTCGATGTCGCCCGCCTGGACGGCGGCGACCGCCGCGCGCGGGTCGTTGACCCGCAGGGTCACCACGTCGAGCTTGGTTTCCGG
>NZ_JBFAPG010000542.1:0-3929 GCF_040675595.1 Micromonospora sp. NPDC049580 | reverse complement strand
GTGCCCGGCGGAGGGATCAAGCCTGACCGCCCGGAGCCGGGCACGGTAGGCCACAGCCCTCAACCTGGAACACGACTAGCCGAGCTACCCCGCCAACCGCCAGCGCCCGTTTCGCGCGACCAGCGTGGTGAGCGCCTGCGGCATGAGGCCGGAGTGGTTGTCGGGCGTCATGCGGATCGGGCCGGAGAGGCCGTCGATCTGGGACGTCTCCAGCACGTCGCGGATGCCGTCCCGGTCGACCTTCCCGGCCGGGCCGCCGGCCCGCAGTTCGGCGTCGGCGATCAGCTGGATCGCGTCGGCGGCGAAGGACGAGGCCCCGTTGTAGCCGCCGAAGCGGGCCGTGTAGTCCTGGAACCACTGCCGCCGGGCCGCCTTCGCCGGGGTGGTGGCGATCACGTCGTCGATCACCATGGTCTGGGTGAAGATCAGCGTGGCCCGCTCGGTGGCTCGGGCCGCGGCGCCGAGGAAGAGATCGCCGGCCGCTCCCGCGTCGAAGAACAGCGCCCCCCGGAACGAGGCCTGTTGGGCGCTGGTCGCGGCCAGCGCGGCCTGCTCCGGCGGTGTCCAGACGACCAGCGCGTCGGGCTTGAGCTTGGTGAGTTTGTCGACCTGCTGGCCGACCTCGGTGTCGGTGGTCTTCACCGACTCCTCACCGGCCACCTTGATGCTGGCCTTGGTCAGTTCGCGGCGCAGTGCGAGCATGCCTTCCCGGCCGTAGTCGTCGTTGCTGGCGAGCAGGCCCACCTTGCGGACGTTCTTGCGACGCAGTTCGGTGGTGAGCGCCGCGGCGCTGTCCGACGCGTTCGGGCCGAGTTTGAACACGTAGCGCCGCTCGGCGACCGGGCTGGCGATCGCACCGGAAGCGGCGAGCGCAATGGTGGGAATCCGCTTGTCGTTGATGATCCCGACCGCGCCGACCGCGCATTCGTTACAGCCGCCCATGACGATGGCGCTGACTTGGGAATCGCTGCTGAACTCGGCGATGTTGCGCAGTGACTCGGCGGCGTCGGAACGGTTGTCCTTGACCTTCAGATCGATCTTCCGGCCGTTCAGTGCTCCGGAGGAGTTCAACTGCTCGACCTTGAGTTTCAGGGCCCGCTGGTATGTCTGACCGACGGGGGCCGCAGCCCCGGAGAGTTCGAGATCTGCAGCGATCACGATCGGACTCGTGTCCTGCTCCGCTCCACCGAACTGGCAGCCGGTGAGCGTGGTGGCCACTACGGCCGATGCGAGCGCCGCGATGGTCGCGGAGCGGATGGGGCTCAACTCAGTCCTCCAGGTGCGGGCGCGGGCGCTGCCCGGTCACCGCCGCTAATCCGTCCTCAGTGGAGGACGGGATCTCCTCTGCCGTACGGTGTGCGCGAAGCCTGCAAAACCTTGCCAATGGCCGGCGCTGTGGTCAAGCGCGGACCCCGGTTGCATTTTCGGGACGGTCATCCCACATGCTGGGGTAACACAATGTTTGCAAAAGCTCACTTTGCATACACGCGTGACCACTCTGGAGTTACATGCCCTGTTCAGGGGCTTGCGGAAATGAAGGTATCAGTTGACCGGATCAGGGGTTCCGCGCCGTCCGACCGTTTCCTGCCTCACTGCGGCTTCCCAAACACGATCTTCTCTGATGAAATCGCGGCCGTGCCGCACGTGGTCCCCTCCGCTTACGGCACGGCTCGGCGGGCCAGGCGGGGAAGAAACGACGGAGGCGATGTCGTGAGCACCGGACCGACGACCCTGCCCGCGCTCGGCGAGAATGCTCGGCGTACGCGCCGGCGCCTGCCGAGACTGCGGGACGCCCGGATCCGGTCCAAGCTGGCGCTGATTCTGGTCGTTCCGGTGGCCGCCGTTATCGCGCTGGCCACCGTCCGGCTCATCTCGGTGGGCGAGGGCGCCTACGACGCCACCCGGGCCCGGTCGCTCACCGCGCTCTCCATCGACGTCAGCGCGCTGACCCAGGATCTCCAGGCCGAGCGGATGGCCGCGGCGGCCTACCTGGCCGCTCCCCAGCAGCCTGCCGACGCCTACAACCTGCGGGTGCGCCAGACGCAGCAGCGCGTGGACCAGTACAACGCCGAGCGGGGCCGCATCGGCGACGTGCCGGCGGCGCTGCGGGACCGGCTGGCGGCGATCGACGACCACCTGTCCACCCTGGACGGCACCCGCCAGGAGGTGCTGGACCGCCGGCAGATGGCGGTCGCCGAGGCGGTGCTGCGCTACGGCGTCATCCTCACCGACCTGGTCGCCTACGGCGACGGGCTGGCCCAGCTGCCCGGCGACGAGAGCCTGTCGGACAGCCGTCGCGCGGTCGCCGCGTTCGCCCGCGCCAAGGCGTCCGTCGCCGAGGAGGAGGCGGTCGCCTTCACGGCGCTGACCGCCGGCCAGCTCGACCCGGAGCAGTTCTCCTCCTTCGTGGCCACGCTGACCAGCCAGCAGGAGGCACTGGTCGCCTTCTCGCTCGCCGCTGACCCCGTGCAGCGGGCCCTCGTCGACAGCACCGTCTCCGGTGACGCGGTCGGCCTCTCCGACCGGGTCGCCACCGACATCACCCGCTCCGTCGGGCAGCGCCCGCTGGTCAGCGCGCAGGACGCCACCGCCGCCATCGGCGCGGTCAACGACCTGATGCGCTGGGCCGAGACCCAACTGCAGGACCGGCTGCTCGAGCAGGCCGACCAGGCGCGTTCGGACGTCATCCGGCAGGCCGTGGTCGAGTCGATCCTGGTGCTGCTCACCCTGATCATCGCGGTGTCGCTGGCCGTGGTGCTGGCTCGATCGCTGAACCACTCGCTGCGCCGGCTGCGCGAGGGCGCGCTCTCGGTGGCCAACCACGACCTGCCGGACGCCGTGCAGCGGCTGCAGAACATGGGCAGCGTGGGTGACGGTGGCGTGGACGAGATCGTCCGCCAGGTCCGGGACCCGATCCAGCTGAACAGCCGTGACGAGGTCGGTCAGGTGGCGTTGGCCTTCAACGTCGTCCACCGGGAGGCGGTGCGGGTCGCCGCCGAGCAGGCCGCACTGCGCACCAGCGTCTCGGCGATGTTCCTCAACCTGGCCCGCCGCAGTCAGACCCTCGTCGACCGGATGATCGGCGAGCTGGACGCGATCGAGCGCGGCGAGGAGGACCCGAAGCGGCTGGCCCAGCTCTTCGAGTTGGACCACCTGGCCACCCGAATGCGCCGTAACGACGAGAACCTGCTGGTCCTGGCAGGCGCCGACTCCGGCGCACCGCGCCGCGACGACGCGTTGGTCGTGGACGTGCTGCGCGCCGCGCAGTCCGAGGTGGAGCTCTACAACCGCATCGAGTTCGGCACCGTCGACACCGACATCTCGGTGGCCGCGCACGCCGTCAACGACGTGGTACGCCTCGTTGCCGAGCTGCTGGACAACGCCACCCGGTTCTCGCCGCCGAACACGACTGTCGTCGCCGACGGTCGCCGCATCCGCGACTACGTCCTGATCCAGATCGAGGACCGCGGGCTCGGCCTCACCGACGAGCAGCTCGACTCGCTCAACCGCCGGCTGGCCGCCCCGCCGAGCGTGGACGTCGCCGCGTTCCGGTTGATGGGTCTGGCCGTGGTGAGCCGGCTCGCCTCCCGCTACGGCATCAGGGTGGAGCTGCGCCGCAACGTCGAGGGCGGCACCGTCGCCCAGGTGACGCTGCCCGCCGCCACCGTGCTCCTGCCCAGCAACCGGGGCCGCGAGCAGGTGCTCACCCGTCCGCGCCAGCCGATGGCGGTCGAGCAGACGCCGCTCACCCCGGTCAACCACGCCGAGTCGTACGCCGGGGCCACCACCGCGGCGGCGACGCTGCCCGACCAGTGGCGGACCAGCGCCCCTGCGCCCGCGCAGTGGCAGTCGCCGGTCGACGCGCGGGACACCGCCCCGGCCGGCGCGGCGGCGGGCGGCACCGTCGGGCGGGCCCCGGTGTAGCCGCC
>NZ_JBFAPG010000541.1:0-3934 GCF_040675595.1 Micromonospora sp. NPDC049580 | reverse complement strand
GACGGTCGACGGGACCGTCGCCCGACTGCCGCTGGCCGGGGGCCCGGCGACACTGTGGACCGCGACCGCCCCCGACGCGCACACCCTGCGCGCCCACCTCAGCGGGTAGGTGGACCCCTGTTGTTCGGCATCTCGGCCCATCAGGGGTGGGGAGCCTCCTATCCTCGAGGGGATGTGCCAACCGGAGCGACCGCCGTTCGGATGACGGCTCACAGGAGGCCGTGATGAGTGGGAAAGATCGCCCCGAGGGCATCAGCCCGACAGCCGTGGAGGGCGCGCCCGGGCTGTGGCGTGTCGATCTCCAGCGACACGATCTCAGCATCGAGGGCCGCGAGGTCATCCAGAGTCGGGTGGAATTCACGCCGGACTCACCGCCGTTCAAGCACTTCCATCCCGGCGAAGAGATCATCTGCGTACTCCAGGGATCGCTGGAGTACACCCTTGAGGGCCAGCCACCGGTGGTGTGCAACGTCGGTGACGCTCTCACCGTGCCGTACGGCGTCCATCACCAGGCACGCAACGTCGGCGACGGCGTCGCCGTCGAACTGGCCACGTACGTCGTCGAGAAGGGTAAGCCGCTTCTCACCAAGGTGGAGTGACCCGCCGAGATCGGGTCAGTGGCGCGGACCGGCTGCGTCGGCGTGGTCGCGGCGACGGGTCGGGTCGAGGCGGGCGATCAGGTCGTCGAGGTGGTCGATCAGGGCGGGGTCGGCCGGTACGCCCAGGTCGGCGAGGCTGGCCCGAATCCGCTCGTCGAGGCGGGCGTGTTCGCCGCGGCCCCGGGCCGTCAGGTAGGCCCGGATGCGTCGGCGGTCCAGGGGGTCGATCCGCCGGAAGACGAGGTTGCGGTCGACGAGCTGGTCGACCAGCTTGGTGAGGGTGCCCGGCGGGAGCGACGCCTCAACGGACACCTCGCTCATCGGGTGACCCTGACCGTCGGCGAGCAGGCAGAGCACCCGCCACGCCTCGGTGGTCAGCTCGTCGTCGGCCAGGACGGCGCCCAACCGGCGGGAGAGCAGCCGTTCGGCGCGGGTGAGCGAGCGCAGCAGGTCGGCTGGCGCCCCGGGCACGTCTGACATGGATCTCCCTGGTGCGGTGGCCCTGCCATGGTACCGAGTCGTCCCGGTCCGTGGTGAGCTCTGGTCTTCCGAGGTGGGCCGGGCAATCATGTGCTCATGTCCGCGCCGGCACCGCCGTGGCTCACCGTCGATCGGGCCGTGGTCAGCATTGCGCTGGTCTATCCGATGCGCGGGCCGGCGGGAATGTTCGGCCCGACCTGCGAACTCTGCGCCCAGCTCGCGGTCGAGGAGATCAACGCCTGTGGCGGGGTGCTGGGTTGCGAGGTGCGGCTGGTGCCGGTCGACGGCGGCGCCCCGCCGGCCGAGGTGGCCGCCGAGGTCGAGGCGCTGGTGTCGGTGGGCGCCGTGCAGGGCGTGACCGGTTGGCACATCTCCTCGGTGCGGCAGGCGCTGGCGCCCCGGGTCGCCCACCGGGTGCCGTACGTCTACACCGCCCTGTACGAGGGCGGTGAGCGTACCGAGGGGGTGTTCCTGACCAGCGAGACGCCGGACGCCCAGCTGTGGCCCGCGATGCGGCTGCTCGCCGGGGAACAGGGCGTACGCCGCTGGTTCGTGGTCGGCAACGACTACGTGTGGCCACGGCGCACCGCGCGGGCCGCCCAGCGGTACGCGGTGCGCGGCGGTGGGCGGGTGGTGGGGCAGGCGTTCCTGCCGTTGGAGACGCACGACTTCGACGACGTGCTGCGCCACATCGAGCGCAGCGAGGCCGACGCGGTGGTGATGCTGCTCGTCGGCGCCGACGCGGTGCGGTTCAACCGGGCGTTCGCCCGCGTCGGGATGGATCAGCGCTGCCTGCGACTGAGCACCCTCATGGACGAGAACATGCTGCTGGCCAGCGGCGTCGGGGCGACGCGGCGGCTCTACAGCACGGCAGGTTTCTTCGCCGGCCTGGTGACGCAGGAAAATCTCGACTTCCACGGTGAGTTCGCCCGCCGGTTCGGGGTGGAGGCGCCGCCGCTGGGCAGCCTGGGGGAGTCCTGCTACGAGGGCGTGATGCTGCTCGCCGCCCTGATCGGGCAGGCCCGCACCCTCGACGTGCGGGCGATCGAGACGGCCGCCGACACGGTGGCGTACCACGGGCCGCGCGGTCGGCTGCGGCTGCGACGGCGGCACGTGCGTCAGCGGATCTACCTCGCCGAGGCAGACGGTCTCGACTTCACGGTGCTCGCCCAGCTCTGACCGCCGCCTCCGGCCCTTGACAGCCCCACCCGGCTCGACCCTAAGATGCTTCCTGGGTGAAGTATCTGGCCGAGGGCCGGATACCGCGAATGTGTGTCCACCGTTGGCGCAATCTGTTCGCCGACCATTGTGGTGGCCATTCTTCCTCGGAATTTCCCAAGGCCGGCGCCGTCTCCGACTGACGGTGTCGGCCATTGTGGTGTGCGCCTTCGAACGGGCGCGGGAAACAGTCAATTAAGGACTGGGAAACACTCACGCAATCAAGCCGGTCGACGCTTTGCGTGCCCGTACCCGATGCGATGACCCCAGGCGGCGTCCACCCGTCGACCTCGGCATCGCCCACTCAGCTCCACCGGACCGCACCGACCGTCCATTCGTCACGTGAGTGCACCGCAGGGAGAATAGATGTCACTTCTTTGGAGCCGCCGCATCCTGGCGGGCACCATGACCGTCGTCGCCGCGGCCGCGCTGAGCGCGTGCGGCAGCAAGACCAGTGACGAGGGCGGCGCGGCCGGCGTCACCGCCGATGTCTCCGGCGACACCGTCAAGGTGGGCCTGCTCAACTCGCTCTCCGGCACCATGGCGATCAGTGAGGTCACCGTCCGCGACTCCATCATGCTCGCCGTCGAGGAGATCAACGCGGCCGGCGGCGTGCTCGGCAAGAAGATCCAGCCGGTCGGGGAGGACGGCGCCTCGGACTGGCCGACCTTCGCGGAGAAGGCCGAGAAGCTCATCTCCGAGGACCGGGTCGCCGCCGTCTTCGGCTGCTGGACGTCGGCGAGCCGCAAGGCGGTCAAGCCGGTGTTCGAGAAGAACAAGGCGCTGCTGTTCTACCCGGTGCAGTACGAGGGGTTGGAACAGTCACCCTACATCTTCTACACCGGAGCGACGACCAACCAGCAGATCGTTCCCGGGCTCGACTACCTCAAGGCCGAGGGGGTGAAGTCGGTCTATCTGGTCGGCAGTGACTACGTGTTTCCCCGTACCGCCAACAAAATCATCAAGGCGTACGCGGCGGCGAACGGGATGACCGTCGCCGGTGAGGACTACGCGCCGCTCGGGTCCACCGAATTCGGCACGATCGTCAACAAGGTCAAGTCGTCCGGCGCGGATGCCGTGTTCAACACCCTCAACGGCGACAGCAACGTGGCCTTCTTCAAGGAGTACAAGTCGGCCGGCCTGACCGCCGCGGCGATGCCTGTGGTGTCGGTGTCGATCGCCGAGGAGGAGGTCAAGGGCATCGGCACCCAGTACCTCCAGGGCCAGCTCACCGCCTGGAACTACTACCAGACCACGCCCGGCGCGGCGAATGAGAAGTTCGTGGCCGCGTACAAGGCGAAGTACGGCGCGGACAAGCCGACGAGCGACCCGATGGAGGCCGCGTACGTCAGCGTGTACCTGTGGAAGGCGATGGTCGAGAAGGCCGGCGCGTTCGACGTCGAGAAGGTCCGTACCGCCTCCGACGGGATCACCTTCGACGCGCCGGAGGGCCTGGTCACCGTCGATGGGAAGACCCAGCACATCGCCAAGACCGCCCGGATCGGCAAGATCGGCGCCGACGGTCTGATCACCGAGGTGTGGAACTCCGGCAAGCCGGTCGCGCCGGACCCGTACCTCAAGACCTACCCGTGGGCGAGCGGCCTGAGCTGACGACGCCGGCCCGGGCGGCGCGCGCC
>NZ_JBFAPG010000540.1:0-3936 GCF_040675595.1 Micromonospora sp. NPDC049580 | reverse complement strand
GTCCGGGGTGCGCACCTGGGCGTGCAGCTCCGGGCCGTACTCGCCCTCGACCTCCTGGGCGGCGGCGCCGTCGCTCAGCAGCGACTGTCGGATCTCCTCGCGCACCTCGTCCCAGATCCCCTCGGACCGGGGGGCGGCGAAGACGCCGAGCTGCAGCGCGTTGTCCCCGTGCACCAGCACCACCTGCTGGATCACGCCCTGCGGGTCGGCCTGCACCCGCACCTCCACCTCGGCCACCGCCGGGATGTGCAGGCTGCCGAGGTCGAGTCGCTGCACGTCGTCGTCGACCTCGGAGATGTCGTACGGCCCGCGCACGAGCGCCGGCGCCGACGTCCCGGTGCCCTCGTCGAGGACCTCGGTGGTCCGCTCGTCGCGGGTGTGCCGCCCGGCATCGGCCCGCTTTCGGGAGAAGATCACTGCGCCCACCCTCCGCTGTTCACAATCACCCTGCCACCTCTTCCGTCTGCCCGTGGCCCGGCTCGGCCGGCCGCTGGTCGGCCCACTCCTGGCCGGCCGGTGACGGCACCAGCCCGGCGTGCCCGCCGGTCGAGCCGTGCCCGCCGGACCCGCGCGAGGACCCGGGCAGCTCGGCCACCGGCTCGAACCGCGCCCGCGCGACCCGCTGGACCACGAGCTGGGCGATCCGGTCGCCACGGGAGATCTTCGCGGGCGTGTCCCGATCATGGTTGATCAGGTTGACCATGATCTCACCCCGGTAGCCGGCGTCGACCGTACCGGGCGCGTTGAGCACCGTCACGCCGAGCCTGGCCGCCAGGCCGGACCGAGGGTGGACCAGGCCCACGTAGCCGTCCGGCAGGGCGACGGCCACGCCGGTGGGCACCAAAGCCCGACCGCCGGGCGGCAGCTCCACGTCCGCGGCGGCCACCAGGTCGGCCCCGGCGTCGCCGGGATGGGCGTACGTGGGCAGCGGCAGCTCGGCATCGAGCAGCCGTACGGGCACGGGTACGACGTCGGTCACGGGTCCCCTCTTCGTCCGGTTGTCTCCGGTGACCCTGCCATCCTGCCGGTTGGCCGGCCCGCCGTGCGCCGTACCCTCGCAGGAGTGAGCATGTCGCCCTCCCCGTCCGCCGATCGGCCGGCGGCCCCGGCCCGTCCGGCGTACGCCGAACGGCTGGACCTGCCCTGGTGGCTGTGGCTGACCGGGCTGGTGGCCGCCGCGCTGCTGGCCGTCGAGATCTGGATGGGCGGCCCCGGCGTCCGGGCCTGGCTGCCCTTCGCGGTGCTGCTGCCGGTCACCGCCGCCGGGCTGTGGTGGCTGGGCCGGATCCGCGTCGCGGTCGCCGACTCCGAGCTGCGGGTGGACGACGCCCGGCTGCCGGTGCGCTTCGTGGCCGACGTGATCCCGTTGGACGTGGCCGGCCGCCGTGAGGTGCTCGGGGTGGGCGCGGACCCACTCGCCTTCGTGGTGCAGCGGCCCTGGATCGGCGGCGCCGTGCAGGTGGTGCTCGACGACCCCGCCGACCCGACCCCGTTCTGGGTGGTGAGCACGAGGCGTCCGGTCGAGTTGGCCGAAGCGGTGCTGGCCGCGCGGGACGCCGGCCGGCCTGCCGACCGTACGGCCGGCGAGCCGGGCTGACCGACGCCGACGACCCCGCTCAGGTGCCCGTCGGCGGGCCGGGCAGGGCCGGCGGTGGCGCCGGCCGGGCGATGCCGCGACGGCGCAGGTCCACCTGGAGCTGGTCGGCCATCTGCCGGGTGGCCCGGCGGTTGAGGAAGCTGGCCACCGCCGCGCCGGTCAGGAACGGCCCGAGCGTGGTGAGGTTGCGCCCGAATCGGCGCAGCAGCATGTCCCGCATCTCCTTGCGGGCGGCGGTGCCGAGCACCGCGCCCACGCCCACACCGGGCACCATCGGGTTGACCCCGCGCTGGGTGGCCCAGGAGTGCACCAGGGCCACCGCTCGTTGGCTGCCGGCGCTTGGCAGCGACACGCCGTGGATCTCGTGCAGCTCACCGATCAGTTTCAGCTCCACCGCCACGACGGCGACCGTCTCGGCGGCGAGCAGCACGGGCGCGGAGAGCAGCGTGGGCGCGACGGTCCATTCGACGGCGGCGACTCCCCCGCCGGCCGCGCCGATCCCGGCGGTGGCGCGGGAGGCGTTGCGGATCAGTCGCTCGGCCAGGGCGGCGTCGTCCAGGCCGGGAAAGTGTCGACGCAGGGTGGCCAGGTCCCGCACCGGTACGTGCGGGGCGATCTCGGCCACCGTGTCGGTCATCCAGCGCACGGCGGCGCGGGGCTTGAACAGGTCGGAAATGCCTCGGCTGCGGGCCTGCCCCACCATCCGGGTGAGCAGTTGCCGCCGCCGGGCCGGCTTGATGTCGTCCGCGGTCAACGCCGCGACGGTGGCGCCGAGATCGTCCGCGCCGTCGTCGGTGGTGTCGCCTCGATCGCTCATGGGTCGGACCTCCCGGTGGTGTGGCTACCCGCTACGAGTCAAACAGGTACCCACCGGCGTCGCACGCCTACACCGGTAGCGGCGGCCCCGATCAGGAGGCCGCCGCCGGTGTCGTGAGTGTCAGACGCACTCTCGGCAGATCAGCTCGCCGTTGCGCTCGACCGCCAGCTGGCTGCGATGGTGGACCAGGAAGCAGCGGGCGCACCGGAACTCGTCCTGCTGCATCGGTAGCACCTTGACAGTGAGCTCCTCGTCGGCCAGGTCGGCACCGGGCAGCTCGAAGCTCTCGGCGACCTCGGCCTCGTCGACGTCCACCGCGCCCGACTGTGAGTCGACGCGCCGTGCCTTGAGCTCTTCCAGGCTGTCCTCGCCGAGGTCGACCTCGTCGCGACGCGGGGCGTCGTAGTCGGTGGCCATCGGATGTCACTCTCCCATATCGATGTTGTCGCTTCCGGTTGTAACGCCGGACGACGCTGTTTCGGTTCCGCTGGCCGGCAACCACTTGTGTCGGGCACCCGACCCGCGGGACCGTACGGGTCGGGACCGCTGGGGCCACTCCCCTGCGAGCGCGGAACCTTACCCCCCCCTTGGGCGAGGCATGTATACCGCCCTTGCGGCTGAGATGTACGCCCCCGCACGCGAAGTTGTTCCCAATGTGATTCAGGCGACACGAAGATAGGGGTAGTAGTACCCGGTTCAGGGTCGGCGCGCCGGCATGTCGGACTGTTTCCACGCGACGGCCGGACAACCGTTAACCTCAGCGGCGTATTCGACGGCCGGCGGTCAGTGCGATCGTTGGCGGCCGCCGCCACCCACCTGAGGTCCCGGGAGCGCCCAGATGAGTTTTGCGCGAGTGCGAGCACTCGTCGTCGTCGGCCTGCTGGGGGTCCTGGCCCTGGCGTTCGTGATCACCGCGATCGTCCGCGACAGCCAGGGCGAGGCCGGCGCGGCGGGCGGCTGCCCGGACGGTTGGCCGTTGGCCGACGTCACCCTGCACGAGCCCAAGGACGTCAAGATCAACGTCTTGAACGCGACCGACGAGCCGGGCCGGGCGGGCGCCGTCGCCGACGACTTCCGCAACCGCAAGTTCCAGGTCAAGAAGGTCGGCAACGCGCCCAAGGGCATCGACGACGTCGCCGTGCTGAAGTTCGGCCCCAAGGGCGTCAGCTCCGCCCACCTGCTCAAGGCGTACTTCCTCAACAACGCCGAGCCGGTCTACGACGACAAGCGCACCGACGACACCGTGGACGTGGTGTTGGGCAACGGCTTCCAGCAGCTCGCCACCACCACCGAGGTCAACCAGTCCCTCGGCGACCTGGGCCCACCGGTCGCGCCGGCGGGCTCCTGCCCGTCCCCCGCCGCCAAGAAGTGACGGCGTAACCGGGCCGTCCGCCCCGCGCCGAGCATCCGGGTCCACCCCGGCGGAGCGGTCAGGGGCCGCCGGAGGCGTCCAGGGCGGCCAGCCGGTCGTGCAGCCCGGCGAAGAGGGCGGGCGGGGCCGCGATCACCAGGTCCGGGCCGG
>NZ_JBFAPG010000539.1:0-3945 GCF_040675595.1 Micromonospora sp. NPDC049580 | reverse complement strand
TAGGCGGGCCCCACGGGGGTACGCCCCCCACAACCAACCCCAAAACCCCCACCCCCCCCCCCCCCCGGCTTTTAAAATGAAGTTGTTGCCACCGCCATCGGCGTGTCGCGGCAATAACTTCATGATCAACGAGTTGGGGGGTGGGGTTAGTCGCGTTCGATGAGGTGGCCTACCACCGTTGGGCCCAGCATCACGGCGAAGCCGCTGCCGTCGCGGCGGGGGTCGGCTGCCGGCAGCTCCACCGGTTCACCGGTGCCGGTCGCGCCGACCGGGCGCGGCCCCACCCAGGCGACGGCGACGTCGGTCTCGTCCTTGAGGAAGCGGTGCGCGCGGACGCCGCCGGTCGCCCGGCCCTTCGCGGGGTACGCCTTGAACGGCGTCACCTTGACCGTCGCCCCGGTGGACGTGACGACCATCGGCTCGCCGTGCCCCGCGTCGTCGGTGCGTACCGCGCCGAAGAACACCACCCGGGCCCCGGCCGGCAGGTTGATGCCGGCCATCCCGCCGCCCTTGAGGCCCTGCGGGCGCACCAGCCCGGCGGCGAAACGCAGCAACGACGCCTCCGAGGTGACGAAGGTGAGCGTCTCGGCGCCGTCGGTCAGCCAGGTCGCCCCGACCACCTCGTCACCGTCGCGCAGGCCGATCACGTCGAACTCGTCGGACCGCACCGGCCACTCCGGCGCGCACACCTTCACCACACCCTGTCGGGTGCCCAGCGCCAGCCCGGGTGAGGTGTCCGCCGCACCGCCGAGCGGCGCCAGACCGACCACGGTCTCCCCCGCCTCCAGCGGCACCAGCTCGGCGGCGGACATGCCGCCGCGCAGCGACACCGTGCCGGCCTGCTCGGGCAGCACCGGCAGCGGCAGTACGTCGATCTTGAAGGCGCGACCCGCGCTGGTGACCAGCAGCACCCGACCACGGGCGGTGGAGTGCACGATCGCGCGTACGGTGTCGTGCTTGACCCGGCCGTTGCGCCGGCGCCCCTCGGCGCTCTCCTCCGACTCGGCCGCGGTCCGGGCGACCAGCCCGGTCGCGGAGAGGATGACCTGGCACGGGTCGTCGGCGACCTCCAGCGGGCCGGCCGGCGCGGACGCCGCGAGCACCTCCTTGAGGTCGCCGTCGACGAGCGTCGTCCGCCGTTCGGTGCCGAACTGCTTGACCACGGCCGCCAGCTCGTCGGAGACCAGCTTCTTGAGCACCCGCTCGTCGTCCAGGATCGTGGACAGCTCGGTGATCTCGGCGCGCAGCCGCTCCTGCTCCGCCTCCAGCTCGATCCGGTCGTACTTGGTCAGGCGGCGCAGCGGAGTGTCCAGGATGTAGGTCGCCTGGATGTCGGAGAGGCCGAACTGACTCATCAGCCCGTCCTTGGCAGCCTGCGCGTCGTCGCTGCCGCGGATCAACCGGACCACCCGGTCGATGTCCAGCAGAGCGATCAGCAGGCCATCGACCAGGTGCAGCCGCTCCTCGCGCTTACGGCGGCGGTACGAGCTGCGCCGGGTGACCACGTCGTACCGGTGGGCCAGGAAGACCTCCAGCAGCGCCTTCAACCCGAGGGTACGGGGCTGGCCGTCGACCAGCACCAGGTTGTTGACACCGAAGGACTGCTCCAGCGGGGTCAACCGGTAGAGGTCGGCGAGCAGCGCCTGCGGGTTGACCCCCACCTTGCACTCGACGACCAACCGGGTGCCGCTCTCCCGGTCGGTGAGGTCCTTGACGTCCGCGATGCCGGTCAGCCGCTTGGTCTTGGTGACCTCGTTGGTGATCGCCGCGATGACCTTCTCCGCGCCGACGCCGTAGGGCAACTCGACGACGGTGATCGCCTGGCGGCCCCGGCTGCCCTCGATCGGGCCGATCTCCACCTTGCCGCGCATCCGCACCACGCCGCGCCCCGTCTCGTACGCGCGGCGCACCTCGTCCAGGCCGAGCAGCACGCCTCCGGTGGGCAGGTCGGGGCCGGGAACGAACTCCATGAGTTTGTCCAGGGTGGCGTCCGGGTGGTTGATCAGCCAGCGGGCCGCCGAGACGACCTCGGCGAGGTTGTGCGGGATCATGTTGGTGGCCATCCCGACCGCGATCCCGGACGCGCCGTTGACCAGCAGATTGGGGAAGGCGGCCGGCAGCACGGTGGGCTGCGTCAACGACCCGTCGTAGTTGGGCTCGACGTCGACGGTGTCCTCGCCCAGCTCCCCGACGAGCAGCATCGCCTCGCGGGACATCCGCGCTTCTGTATATCTTGAGGCAGCCGGACCGTCGTCTTGGGATCCAAAGTTGCCGTGGCCGTCGATGAGCGGCACGTTGAGCGAGAAGTCCTGCGCGAGGCGGACCATCGCGTCGTAGATCGCCGTGTCACCGTGGGGGTGGTACTTACCCATGCAGTTGTGCACCACGTAGCCCTCAGCAACGAAGGCGTGTTCGTCACTGCCCACCTGGATGTCATACGTGACGTCGGGCGGCACCACCTCGACCGAGGTGACCCGCAGAAAAGCACTACCGACCAGCGCATCCAGCCGAGCGGCGAGCGGCGAGCCGAGCCGGTGGAGTTTCTGGACCCAGCCGTCCCGGGCCGCCCGCTCCAACTGGAACGACCGCTCGGCGAGCGGATTGCCGTTGCGGTCCTTGCCATACCGCACCTTCGGGCCGCCGCTTGCCGAGAGCGAGGCACGAAACGCCTGTCCGGCCTGATCCCGAAACCATCCGCCACCCTGATGCGCTGCGGT
Source organism: Micromonospora sp. NPDC049580 (assembly GCF_040675595.1). Taxonomy (NCBI): domain Bacteria; kingdom Bacillati; phylum Actinomycetota; class Actinomycetes; order Micromonosporales; family Micromonosporaceae; genus Micromonospora; species Micromonospora sp. NPDC049580. The sequence continues at coordinate 1,228 of NZ_JBFAPG010000539.1, read as the reverse complement.
GAGCTCCGCCATCACCGGGCCGTACGGCAACCGGTCATTGCCTTGTTTGCCGCTATACCGATAGTCGATGTTCGCAACCCGTTGCAGGCCATCGTGCTTGTAGCCGATTCGCACCCACGGCAGGAACATCCGGGCGAGATCAGCGGCGTCACGTCCGGATACGGAGAGCCCGTGAAGCGGGTGTCCATCAGAATGACGACCGCTGGTCCAGTAGTGCCCGTGTAGACCTAGGTCGGCGAGCATGGCGTATATCTGCCGCACCAGTAGCTTGCTGGTGCTGACGAAAACCATCTCTCGGAACCGCTTGCGGACGTAGCCGTCGCCATCGAAGAAGCCAGCGAGGAACGGCGCCCACGCCGATCGGTTGCCCAGGATGTCGCGCGGCACGTGCTTGTCACGGCTGAGCGGCTCAGTAACCTCCAACAGCCCTTGGTTACGGCTGAAAGTCAAAATGTGCTGGTCGCGATGACGGGGGTTGGCAGCCTCACGCTTTCCGCGGGAGACGTTCAATCCACTGGCGATAGCCCAGCCATGAGCGACATCAAGCGGCTCGATGTCACACATGTGGATGCGGACCCGGCCGTCCGCTGTGCGGTTCCGGTCGACCGGGAAACCCTCGGCTACCAGCAGCCCGCGCACGTAGTCGTAGACGTCGCCAGGATGCGGCGACACCTCAGTACGGCGGCTCCCATAGGCCAGCGCAAGGCGTCCCGCAAGGTCCCGAGCCTCGACCCACTGCACGGAGAGGTCATCCGCGACCACCCGGAAACGTTGGCCCGGGGTGACGAGCATCGTGTGCCCATTGCTCCAGGTGACGCGAACGAGGTCAGAATTCGGATTACGAAAGACGGTGGTAACCGGGACCGACTCGCCCTCGCCGTCCAGCACGAGGTCTCCGACCTCGATCTCCTCGATTGGCCGCAGGCCATCGGGCGTGGAGACCAGTGTGCCGGCGACGAAGCAGTCGCCGACGATGCGTGCGGACTTCACATGCCCTCGGTCGGGGCGGTAGCCCTGCTCGTACATCGACCAGAGGATGCGCCGGTGCACGGGCTTGAGGCCGTCGCGCGCGTCGGGCAGGGCGCGGGAGTGGATGACCGAGAACGCGTACTCCAGGTAGGAGTCGGAGACCTCGGTGACCAGCGGGTTGTCGAAGACCCGCGCGCCGGCCTGGTCGAACGAGGAGAGGTCGACCTTGTTTTCCTTACGGCGTGCCATGAATCAGCTT
>NZ_JBFAPG010000538.1:0-3961 GCF_040675595.1 Micromonospora sp. NPDC049580 | reverse complement strand
GAGACGGCCCGCGTCGATCACCTCGCGGGCGCGGTCGGGCCGTCGGTCACCCCAGTACATGTTCAGCGCCCGCAGCGCCGTCGCCTCGGCGCGGTCGCGCGCGTCGTCGAGGTCGGCCGCGGCGCGGGCCAGGTGCCGGTCGGCCTCGTCGCCGCGCCCCTGGGCCACCAACGCCCGGCCCACCTGCCAGTCGCCCCGCGCCGAGTCGACCCTGCGGCCCAGCCGCTCGGCCAGCGCCGCGTCGTGGCGGCGTAGCGCGTACTCCGACGCGGCCAGCAGGTCGTCCGGATCGACCGGCAGATCGGCCTCGCAGCGCCAGGCCGCGATCCGTGCCCGGTCCTCGGTGCCGCCGCCGTCGACGCCCGCCAGCACCTCGGCCAGGGTCCGGCGCAGCCGGCGGGCCCGCAGCTCCCCGGTGCGGTTGCGGACCACCTCGGCGTACAGCGGATGGCCGGTCTGCACCAGCACGCCCGTGTCATGCCGGACCAGGCGGATCAGGCCGCGCTCCTCGAGCCGTTCCGCGACGGGCGGGTCGACGGTCCGCTCGATCAGCGCCAGCGGAGCCGGCTCGGCGTGCGCGACGTACCGCAACGCCTCGGCCTCCTCCGGGCTGAGCGTGCCGAGGGTCTGTTCGATGAGGTCGGACAGGTGCGTGGAGCACAGCGACTCGGCGGGCCACGTCCACATCCCGTCGCGCTGGACGAGGCCACCGTCGCGCAACCCGCACCGGAGCGCCTCGCGCAAAAAGAGCGGGTTGCCCTGGCTGATCCGCCACAGCGCGCCGATCGTCAGACCGTCGACCGGGCCGCCGAGCCCCTCGCGCACCAGCACTGCGGTCTCGTCCGGGTCCAGGGGCGGCACGTGGACCCGGTCGACCGCGCGGAAGCGGTGCAGCGCCGCGACCGGCGCCGCGTGCAGGGCGTCACCCCGGACGCTCGCGACCACCCGCACGGTGCCGCCCGCGACGAGGCGTTCGAGGAGCGCCCCGGACGCGTCGTCCAGCCAGTTGAGGTCGTCCACCCCGACCACCACGCCCCGGCCCGCCGCGACCTCGCGCAGCCGGCGCTCGACGTCGCGAAAGACGTCGGCGACGCTCGCGTCCGACGGCTGGGGCAGCCGGCTGGCGAGCACGCCGAACGGCACGCCGCGCCAGCCCGGAGTGGCGGTGACCCGGAGCACGACATGTTGCCGTCGCAGCGCCTCAGCCAGCACCTCCTCCAGCAGCCGGCTCTTGCCCACCCCCGGATCGCCGGTGAGCAGGACGCCCCAACCCGCCGACGCGGTGAGCGCTTCGACCGCCCGGTCACGCTCGCGCGCCCGGCCGACGAACGGCCATCCGGCGTCCCCGTCGACGAAACCCCCTGATGCAGCCACGGAACCCCTTCAAACCGGCCGGGTGCCCGCCCCGGGCCCGGTCGCCATCTCCGTCCTCGATCCGCTCGCTCGGCCGGACCGTGTGTGCGCGGCGGTCTGGGTGGCGCGGGCCCCACCCTCACACACCCCCATCCGGTGGCGCCGTCAGCTTCCAGACATGCCTGCACACCTGACGCTCCGACCGCGCGGTTCGGTTGTCGTCCGCGTGACACCACCGGCCCGGGATGAGGTAGCGGCTACTCATGTGCCGGCACCCCCGTGGCCCGCACGCTGGTTTCTGCAAGCGACCGCCGGACAGGCCGACGGTCGTCGCGAAAGGAGCCACGAATGCCCATCACCGACATCGTCAGCAGCTGGAAGGACGAGTACCGCCGCGCCGCCTCGCCCGAGGCCGTCGAGACCCACCCGGCCGGTCTGGTCGAGCTGGACCGCGACCAGTTGGAGACCGTGGCCGGCGGCGCCGCCGCGACCACCGGCCACACCACGGCGTGCTGCCACTGCGTCTGCTGATCTTTCGAACCCTCGGGTCCACACGGGGTCCGGGCCTGGCCCGGACCCCGTCGTTCCGCCCACCCCACCGCCACGGGAGCCCCGCATGTCCGAACACCCGCACCGCGCCGCCGACGACCCGAGTGTCCGCGTCGAGCAGCGCCTCCTGGCCGCGCTGAGCATCGCCGAACGGCTGGCCGCGCCCGTGCCGACGGCCTCGCTGCCCGGCGAGCGGTCGCGGTGGCGGCTGTCGCGGTGGCGCAGCGCCGGCGCGTTCACCGACGACGAGGACTGGCGACGCCGGCTGGCGGCCGAGGGCATCGACGAGCAGATGCTTCTCGCTCTGCTCGACGAGACGCCCGAGCTGCTCGCCGCACGTCTTGACGGGACGCCGGCATGGATCGACGAACTGCTCGCCTGCTACGCGCGAGCGGCGGACGGGGAGATCGACCCCGACCTGCTGCCCGGCCGCCCGCTCGACGCCTGCCTCGTCCTGGTGGCGCCCCTGGTCGCACAGGCCCGCGCCCGGGTGGCACGTCAGGCTCGTCACCTCGCCGAGGACGCTGTGCCGCTGCCGGCCGACGCGGACCGGCTGGGACTGACCGGCCTGCTCGACGAACTGGTCGTGCTCCTCAGCCGGGCCGTCGTCCTGGAACTCAACATCGACCGGCTGCGCGGCACGTCGTCCGGGGCGACGCCGCAGGAGCGCTTCGTGGCGTTCTTCGGCCGGTACCGCGCCCCCGAGGCCGCCCTGGACCTGCTGGCCGACTACCCGGTCCTGGCCCGGCAGGCGTACGAGCTGACCCGCGCCTGGGCCGAGCGCACCGTCGAGTTCCTGCACCGGCTCCGCGCCGACGCGCCGACGCTCGCGGCGACCTTGCACTCCGGGGCCCCGCTCGGTCGCCTGGTCGAGGTCCAGGAGACCGGCGACCCCCACCGCGACGGCCGCCGGGTGCTGGTGGCGACGTTCGACAGTGGGCTGCGGCTGGTCTACAAGCCCCGCCCGGTTGCCGTCGAGGCCCGGTTCCAGCACCTGCTGGCCTGGCTCAACGACCGCGGCGCCGACCTGCACACCTTCACCGTGCTGCCGCGCGGCGAGTACGGCTGGGCCGCGTACGTCGACACCCGCGCGCCCGCCACGCCGGCCGGACAGCGCCGCTACGCCCACCGGTTCGGCGCCCTGCTGGCCCTGTTGCAGGCCATCGGCGCCACCGACTGCCACCAGGAGAACGTGGTCGCCCACGGTGAGCATCCGGTCCTGATCGACCTGGAGACCGTGTTCACTCCGGCGGTCGCCCGGTCCACGAGCGCCCGGGGCGGGGACGCGATCGCCGACTCGGTGCTCGCGGTCGGCCTGCTGCCTCGCGCCGACGAGGCCGCCGGACCGGTCGGCGACGGCTGCAGCTGCTCGGCGTGGCAGGACGAGGGGACCGACGAGATGCGGCTGTGCGCTCCCGGTCACCACCACGACGAGCCGGGCCGGCAGGACCCCGCCACCGCCGGCGCGGCGATCGACGTCGCCGCGCACCTGCCGCGGGTGGTGCAGGGGTTCGAGTCGATGACGCACCTCCTCGCCGCCGTCCGAGACGACCTGCTGGCCCCGCACGGGCCGCTCACCGCGTTCGCCGCCGACGAGATCCGCGTCGTGCTCCGCCCCACCCGCACGTACCTGCGGCTGCGCGACGCGGCGCTGCACACCGACGCGCTGCAGGACGGCCTCGACACCGAGCGGCTGTACGACTGGCTCTGGTCGGGGGTCGCGGACCTGCCGCTGCTGGCGGCCACCGTCGCGTCGGAGCGCGCCGACCTGGCACGCCGCGACGTGCCGATGTTCACCACCCGGGTGGACTCGCGTGACCTCTGGAGCAGCCGGGGCCAACGACTGCCGGGCCTGCTGGCCCGGTCCGGACTCGACGAGGCGCGTCGCCGGCTGGCCCGGCTCGGGCCAGCCGACCTGGCCCGGCAGCGCTGGCTGATCGAGGCCGCCTTCGCCGCCCGGGTGGACGGCACCGACGCGCCCCACGCGCGGGTGCGCTGGCGGCTGGCGACCCCGGTGGCAGCACGCCGGAGTGGCTGGCCACGTTCGGATCGTGGGCGC